>CAIJEA010000071.1 GCA_903819605.1 uncultured cyanobacterium
GGCGAACCGAGCGCAAATTTTCCTGTGGGAATTCGCACCATTTCCATAAAAACACCATTACCTAAATCGTCCCGAAATGCCTTATCACCTCTCTTAATTGGATCGCGTGGCGGTTCTGGGATGGTTGAGGACTCCACGATTACAATTGGTTTTGGCTGCGGTTTGAGCTTTTCGAGGAATAGGGCAAATGTAAAACCTGCGATCGCTGAGCCTACGCTAATCAAAAACTGACGGCGATCGATTGCGATCGGTATATGTGCAATTGACTTTGCCCAAGACTGAACTAGAGGTAAAGCTTTTAAGGTCGATACCTCTGACGTTTTTTTCGCTTTTCCCTCAGCATCAGGTGTGTTCTGAATAATTTGGCTGAACTCTTCTAGGTATTGATAACCTTCTAAATATTCCCGCACCAAAAAGTAATTGTTATCTTCATAAAAAAAAGCTTGTACTTTTGGCGCTAATGTATATTTTTGAGCAACTTCATAGAGCTTAATCGCGATCTCTTCGCTATCAATGGCATCTGCATCTTGCCAGCAATAAATTATGCATAGAGGCTTAATCGCGATTGGGATCTCTAAATTTTCAGCTAAGTGGATTGATACAGCGATCGCTCCAATCTGATTACTGTTGAGACATTGCCGAATATGATAACGATTCCTGAGGATAGTATCTATCTCCATAGCTCATTCTGTAAATTTGCTGCCGCGCTCTAAATCGTTTTGCGATCGTTTTGTGGTTGGGCAATCATCAAATACGCCTCCACTTAAATTACAAACTTTTTAGAATAACTTGTTACACATAACACTCAAAGTCTATAACTATAGTGTGTTGCACATAGGCAGATCATGCTTCCTCCTTTTATTGTCTTAGATCCGATCCTCGAAAATTGGTTGCGCGAAGATATTGGGCGTGGCGATCGCTCGACGGATGGTTTATTTCCTGATGGTAATGCTCCAAATGGTAGAGCAGTTTGGATTGCTAAAGCTGATGGTGTGATTGCAGGGTTGCCGATCGCCGCCAGAGTATTTCAATTGTTGGATCGCTCCGTGAATTTTGAAGCAGTAACTCAAGATGGCAGAGCAGTCAAATCTGGCGAAACGATCGCCGAAATTAGTGGGAGTCTTGCTACATTACTCATGGGTGAGAGGGTTGCGTTAAATCTAGTCATGCGATTATCGGGAATTGCTAGCTCAACGGCGGAATATGTAAAGTTGATTGCAGGTTCGCAAGCGCGTTTAGTTGATACACGCAAAACTATCCCAGGAATGCGATTGCTAGAGAAATATGCCACATTTATTGGCGGAGCAATCAATCATCGCTATGGCTTAGATGATGCGGTGATGCTCAAAGATAATCACATTGTGGCGGCAGGTGGCATTACTGAAGCAGTGCAGAGAGTGCGGGAAAATATTCCATTTACGACATTAATTGAAGTGGAAACTGAGTGGATTGCTCAAGTTAAAGAAGCTGTGCACCTAAATCTCGATGTGATTATGCTTGATAATATGCCAGTGGAAATCATGCGCGAGGCAATATCATTAATTCGTCAACATAGCCCTCATTCTAAAATTGAAGCTTCAGGCAATATTACCCTTGACACCATTGGGAAAATTGCTGAAATCGGAGTAGATTACATATCCACTTCAGCAATGGTGACGCGATCGCATTGGCTCGATATCAGTATGAGAATTAGATAGCCATGGCTTGCTTCAATAGTGAGATAAAAATGAATTAGGATCGCTGTAGTCTTAGAAATATTTTCTTCACCATGTTTAAAAGCACTATACTTTTAAACATGGTGAAGAAGTATCAAAAAGATTAGTAAGTTTAAGCTTAGGATTTACGCAAAAGAATAAAATGTAGGGGCAATCTATGAATTGCCCTTGAGATGAAATGTAGATTTCAAGACGTTTTTGCGTAAATTCTAAAAGCAGAGTAATAAAGAAGCGTAATCGTAGGAGCGCAAACTATGAGCATTACGATCTCAGATAAAAATTTGGAAGCAGCATCCAAAATCACAGGATATGCAGCTACCTACGATCATGACTATTGCCTATGGATTGATGCAACGATGCAACTATTGCGAGAAGGTAAACTATCTGAAATTGACATTCCTAATCTATTAGAAGAACTTGATGATATGAGTGGGAGTCAAAGAGATGCCCTTGAGAGTAATTTAGAAATAATTTTGATGCATTTATTAAAATACTGCTCTCAGCCACAGTTGCGATCGCGCAGTTGGCTATTAACTATATTTGAACATCGCAATCGCTTAAAAAAGGCATTTAAACGCAGTCCAAGTCTGCAACGATACTATCAAGAAGTATTTCTAGAATGCTATCAAACTGCTAGAAAAATGGCATCTATCGAAACAGGATTACCCATGTCTGATTTTCCAGAAACCATTCTCTTTACCCCAGAACAGGTTTTAGATATAGAGTATTTGCCAGAGTAAAGCAAGAAGATAATGGAATACGCGATCGATTTTGGAACTAGTAATACTGTTGTTGCGAGGATTAGTGAGAATGGCGAGATTGAGACTGTTAAATTAACTGATTACAGTAGTCTCATTGCGGAAAATCCACCATTAATTCCCAGCTTTGTTTATGTGCAGAATGCTATAAAGGAGCAAGTATTAATCGGGCAAGAGGTAAGCGATCGCGGCTTAGACCTTAAAAATACTAAGGGAGAGCAACGTTTTTTTAAAGCTTTTAAGAGGGCGATCGGTTCTAATGTATCGATGTTTGTGCCAGAAGTTGATGGTCGCGAAGTGGAATTTGAACTGGTGGGAGAATGGTTTTTAAAGAAGATTATTGATCGCTTGCCAGATGTTGACTCACTAATTTTTACGGTTCCTGTCGATAGTTTTGAGTCCTACCGCAATTGGTTAGGTGGAGTCTGCGAAAAGTTAGCAGTAAATCAGGTGCGAATCCTTGATGAGCCGACAGCCGCCGCCTTAGGTTATGGTATTAACGGTGGTAATGAAACTCTGTTAGTGGTGGATTTTGGTGGCGGTACATTGGATTTATCTTTAGTGAAATTATCTTTTGCTCAACCCCAAGCAGAATCTAATCAACCAAAGTCTCCTCTCGGCTTGCTATTAAAATGGGGCGATCGCACTATTAAGAAAAACGCACCAAGTAATTCATCCAATAATCAAACGGCGAAAGTTTTAGCAAAGACTGGGCAGAACCTTGGTGGTATTGATATAGACAATTGGATTATTGATTATTTCTATTCTGCACTCGGATTGCCAAAGAACTCTCTAGTAAGCCGTTTAGCAGAACGAGTTAAAATAGCACTCTCTAATGCAGAATCTGCGACTGAAGTTTATTTTAATGATGAAACCTTTGAATCCTATGAATTGACTTTGACGCGATCGCAATTAAATCAAATACTTGAGCAGCAGAAATTTTTTACTAACCTTGATAGCGCTTTTGAGCGCATCCGCCAACAAGCAATTCGCCAAAATATCGACTTAGCGAATATAGATGCTGTTCTCTTAGTGGGAGGAACATCCCAAATCCCTGCCGTTAAGGAATGGGCTTTGCGATACTTTCCTAGCGAGAAGGTCAAATCGAACAAACCCTTTGAAGCGATCGCCCATGGGGCAATTTCACAAGGTTGGGAGTTAAAAGACTTCCTCTATCACAGCTATGGTATTCGATATTGGGATAAAAGATATAAAAAACATAACTGGCATACAATTGTGAAGTCTGGATCGACTTATCCCTTAGAAAAACCAGTCGAACTTACTCTTGGAGCATCTATTACCGATCAGCCTAGTATTGAACTTGTCATCGGTGAACTGGGCGAAACGAATGTAGAAGTTTACTTTGAAGATCAGCGTCTTGTTACCCGTGTTTTAGATGGAAAGCAAGTTGCTGTGCAGATTCTCAATGAAAATAGCAAGGTAATTGCAAAACTCGATCCCCTTGGTCAAACGGGGAGCGATCGCATCAAGGTTTTCTTCCAAGTTGATGAAAAACGAACTTTGCGGATTACAGTTCTAGACTTATTGACAAAGCAGGAATTATTAAAAGGTGTCCCAGTGGCGCAACTTATGTAATTAATATAGTGTAATTAATAAATGTAGAAGTTAAAGCTGGGAAACAGCTTCAATTCCAAGTGGGAATGCAGAGTCAAAAATCTGCTCAGTTGTGTAAGGGCATTCTTCTGGTAAATCTCTTTCATCTAGGGGCGTTTCTTTTAAAACCAAATCGATTCCATCTTGGAAAGCCTCTGAAATTGCTTGGTTGAGATATGACTTTAAGCTAGGATTTTCTAGTAGATGTTCTTTAATGCGACGGCGTTGCTCGCGAATAGTGACTCGCCAACTTTTACTGCGAAACTCGGGCTGATACTGCCATTTTAGCAAATGTCCAATGAGAACCCCCAGTCGATTTCTAAGTTCTTGTTTTTGCTGTTTTCCCAAGGACTGAATCTCCTCTACCAAGTTTTCAATATCAAGAGCATTCAATTTGCCAAGCTGTAATAACTCAGCTTGTTCCTGAGTCCAAGCATAGAAGTCGGTTTTATATAAAACTGACTCAGTAAGGAGTGTTTCTGTAGCGATCGCCTCTAACATAAATAAAATGGGAGCTATAGCTTAAGAGTCAAATATTATTATATCAAATTTATAGATTTAACCTTCATCTCCCAGATATGCTTCAATGACTGCCCGATCGTTCTTCACAATTTCAGGTTGCCCGATCGCAATTAATTGCCCAAAATCCAAAACTGCAATGCGGTCGCATAGTCCCATTACTAGCGGAACATGATGCTCGATCAAGAGGATTGTGAGGGCAAAGCGATCACGTAAACTGCGAATAAAATCGCTCAATTGTACTTTCTCATTTGGATTCATCCCTGCGGCGGGTTCATCTAGTAATAATAATTTGGGTTCCAAAGCAAGAGCGCGGGCAATCTCAAGGCGACGTTGATCGCCATAGGAGAAGTTTTTGGCTTTGACATCTTGGCGATCGCTTAGTCCTACTAGATCTAATAATTCTTGAGCGCGATCGTAGGTTTGTTTTTCTTCCTTTGGCGTTGGCGGCAATCCTAAAACTCCATTCAAAACACCTGTAGTGGTGCGGAGATGTCTAGCGATCGCTACATTCTCCAACGCCGAAAGTTCTCCAAATAAACGGATATTCTGAAATGTTCTTGCAATTCCGAATTTAGCAATCTGATGAGGACGGAAGTTGGTGATTTCTTTGCCATCAAAGAGAACCTTGCCACTTGTTGGCGCAATTAATCCTGTGATCGTATTAAACAGAGTTGTCTTACCTGCTCCATTAGGACCAATCACACCAAAGATTTCATTTTCTTGAACATCAAAGGATACCTCATTCACCGCTACCAAGCCCCCAAAGCGGCGTGTTACTTGCTGAATAGCCAAGGTTGATTTGCTAGTGATATTCATTTTGAAACCTAAAATATAGAGACGGTACTTTGCGTCGCCTCTATATTTTGATTTTATATAGAAACAGCGCTTTGCATTACTTCTATCTTCTGGTTTTTAATGCAAAATTTCAATAGTCGTACCCCGTTGTAATAAAGGATAAATCTCATCAACATCCTTGTTTTTGAGAGAGATGCAACCTAAAGTCCAATTAATTTTGCGATCGATCAACCAATCTTGACCTTTCTCTACGCCATGAACGCCAATCTCACCGCCAATACCATCGTAAGCTTTCACCTCACCCCTAGCCTTAGCCTGAGAAAATTTACGCCAAGAATCTTGAGTGGGATAGTCAAGCAAAATAAACTTTGACCATTCTGAATGATAGTAAAGGTTTTTAACATGAAATATTCCTTCGGGTGTGCGTTTATCGCCTTCACGTAATTTGTCATCCTTGGGATTTCCGCCTAAAACGATCGCATAGGATTTAATGGGCTTTTTTTGATAATAAACAGTTAGCTTATACTTCGACTTTTCCACCACGATCGCGATCGCTTTTTTATCGAGTTTCTTAAGATCGATTAAAGAAGAGATAGCTCTATCTTTGTTGAGTAATTCATTCGCCGCTCTCGCTTCACAATCTGTGAAACAGGGTAGATGGTTAAAAGTATCAGGATTAGCGATCGCATAAATTACCAGAAAGCCTGATAGCAATGCAATACAGCTAAAAATTCTTAGTGTTTGGCGAACGGCAAATTTATTTTGTGACATATCGCATTGAAGTAATAGCGGTAAGCGAATTAAGCTCCTCGTTTATTTTTAGAAATTACTTTTTTAGTCGTTAGTTTGCACCATCCTAAAAACTCTGGAGTAATAATCCCCTTAGGATAAAAAATTGTGCCAATCACGATCAGCAATCCGAAAATAATTAAGCGACCGTCTTTGAGAAATTGTCCTAACCACAAAGGCACATTGTTACTGCTAGAAATACTACGCAAAACTTCAGGTAAGGCAGTTAAAATAATTCCGCCGACCACTGGTCCCCAAAAGGTTCGCGAACCACCAATTAATACAAAAGCTAAGAAGATGATGCTGGCATCAAAGGTTCCCTGACGGGCATTCCATGTATTTAAAAAATGAGCGCTCACGGCTCCGACCATACCTGCCAAAATTGCCGCTAAGGTAAATGCTAGAACCTTGTAGTAAGTAGGATTAATCCCCATCGAATCCGCCGCTAGTTCATCCTCACGAATGGCAATCAAAGCGCGTCCAACCCGAATTTTTTCGAGGCGATACATAAATGCCATGCTTAACCCCAGTAATGGCAATGCAATCCAAAGATATTCCAAAGCTGATTGAAAAGGCTGTGGGATGCCAAAGATGCCAACTGCTCCGCCTGTGATATCGAGATTAAGGGAAACTACGCGCAAAATTTCGACAAAGGCGATTGTGGCGATCGCCAAATAAATCCCTCGCAAGCGTAATACGGGAATCCCTAAAATTATGGCAAATAATCCCGATACCAAGCCTGAGACCAACATTTCTAACAAAACCCACCAGACTGGCAAGGAACCTGTTGTTGTCGTTAAAATCTTAGTGGAGGCGATCGCGGCGATATATCCACCTAAAGCATAAAATCCTGGTGTAGCTAATGATAACTGTCCAGCCATCAATGGCAGATATACAGATATTCCAAGGGTTGCACCAAAAATTGCCGATACCAGCAAAAAACCATAGGTGTTCAAAAACTCAGCCAAAAACTTGCCTCCTAGAAAACCACACTCAATGCAATTAACTCCAAAAAATTAATAGCAGTACAAAACGCTGACTTCACTTTTTGGGTTTCGCACCTTAACTTTACTAGTGATTGCTATATCATTAATTAATAAGCAAAAATACCTTAAGAAAATATTAAGATTTTTTTGCAACCATATCAAATTCAAAGCTGCAAGCATCAAGCGATCGCTGCTTAAAACTATCAACCCTCAGCGTAAATCTTTAATGCAAGATTTCTACGTAAAACTTAGCAACTACAAATTCTAGAGAGTACAAACAGTGGACATTCAAATTGGGCGCGGTAAAACTGCACGCAGAGCCTATGGCATCGACGAAATTGCATTAGTACCAGGGGGCAAAACCCTCGATCCCAACGTAGCCGATACCTTTTGGGAAATTGGGGGAATTCGTCGCGAAATTCCAATTATTGCCAGCGCGATGGATGGTGTTATTGACGTGGACATGGCAGTAAGAATTTCTGAACTAGGAGCACTGGGTGTAATTAACCTCGACGGGATTCAAACTCGCTATGACGATCCCACACCGATTTTAGAAAAAATTGCTTCCGTAGGTGTTACCGAATTTGTCTCCCTCATGCAGGAACTCTACGCCGAACCCGTCAAGCCAGAACTGATTCAAAAACGTATCCGTGAAATCAAAGAAAAAGGCGGAATTGCTTGTGCTAGTAGCATTCCAGTCAATGCATTCAAATATGGTCTAATTGCCGCTGAAGCAGGTTGTGACTTGTTTTTCTTGCAATCTACAGTTGTCTCCACCACTCATATCGCTGCTGAGGGTCTAGTCTCCCTCGATCTCGCAAAATTCTGCCGAGACATGCCGATCCCCGTATTAATGGGTAACTGTGTGACCTATGATGTCACCTTACAGCTTCTAAGAGCAGGCGCAGCAGGAGTATTAGTTGGGATTGGACCTGGCGCTGCTTGCACATCTAGAGGCGTACTAGGCGTTGGTATTCCTCAAGCCACAGCCGTAGCCGACTGTGCCGCTGCCCGCGAAGATTTCTTCAAAGAAACTGGTAAATATGTGCCGATCATTGCTGATGGCGGCTTGATTACAGGCGGCGACATTTGTAAATCGATCGCCTGTGGTGCTGATGCGGTAATGATTGGCTCTCCCTTCGCCAGAGCCAAAGAAGCCCCTGGACGAGGCTTTCACTGGGGAATGGCAACACCTAGCCCTGTACTACCGCGTGGAACTAGAATCAAGGTTGGTACAACAGGCTCATTAGAGCAAATTTTGCGTGGTCCTGCTGGACTTGATGACGGTACACATAATCTTTTGGGAGCACTCAAAACTAGCATGGGAACGTTAGGAGCAGCAAATCTCCGAGAAATGCAACAGGTCGAAGTGGTAATTGCTCCTTCACTGTTGACTGAAGGCAAGGTTTACCAGAAAGCACAGCAACTTGGGATGGGCAAATAAACAACAAAAAGGCTCGCGGTGCGAGCCTTTTTGTTGTTTGCAAAAAAAGTACTGTAATTATGTATTATCGGGGAAGAGATAGGGGTAATCTATAGAAACTATTAATTACTAGCGTTACGTGGAAGCTTGTTAAGCCTGAACCCCTGCCGCAGAATAGGGAACCAAAAATAATGTGGTTTTTACTCCCCATCTCCCGTAGGAGAGGGGAACAAGAAAATAATATGGGTTTGGCTCCCCTTCTCCTACGGGAGAACGGGTTGGGGGATGAGGGTTCCACGTAACATCAGTAATTAACAATAACTAATAACAATGTGTTGTTAAATTAGAGGGAGGAAGAGTCTGTAGACATGATTTGATGGAAACATTTATTTTGAAAATATATCTGGGGAAATACTGAAAACCCATATGCCAAAAATTCTACTGGTCGAAGATAATGAGATGAATCGCGATATGTTATCGCGAAGATTAATTCGCAGGGGCTTTGAGGTTTTAGTTGCGATTGATGGGGCTCATGGGGTAGCAGTTGCCGAAGCGGAAATACCTGATTTGATTGTGATGGATATGAGTTTACCCGTTTTAGATGGATGGGAAGCAACAAAACGTTTGAAGCAAATAACTGCAACCCGTAATATACCAATTATCGGTTGCTCGGCTCATGCTATGGTCGGAGACCGAGAAAGAGGCATTGAAGCAGGTTGTGACGATTACGACACCAAGCCAATCGAATTTACTAGACTATTGGGGAAAATTGAGCAGCTATTGGAGAAATATGCCAGAACCTAATGCATCTAACTTATTGATTGTTGATGACGATCCGATGAATCGTGAAATTCTGTATCGACATTTAAAAATTTTGGGATATACAAATATTACCTTGGCAGACAGTGGTAAAACTGGCTTAGAAATAGTTGCTTCTCAACAAGTAGACTTGATATTGCTAGATATGATGATGCCAGTGATGACTGGGTTAGAGATGCTCGATCATCTCAAAGCAAATCCAGAATGGCGAGTTATTCCAGTATTGATTATTTCAGCCTTGGACGAGAAAGAGATGATGCTTGCTTGCATTAAAAAGGGTGCTGAAGATTATTTGATTAAGCCCTACGATCGCGTACTGCTTAGAGCAAGAGTTAGTGCATGTCTAGATAAGAAAATTTTGTATGATAGTGAGGTTCTAAATAAGCAAAAATTAGAAGCTGCTTACAAAGAACTTGCAGTGGCTTATTATGAGTTGGAAATTGTTAAAAATGAATTGGAGGCACTATCTCATCGAGATGGATTGACTGGTATCTCCAACCGTCGTTATTTTGATACCGCTTTAGAAAGAGAGTGGAATGCGGCTAAAAGAGAAAACAAGTTTCTGTCGCTAATTTTATTTGATATTGACTTCTTCAAGAAATTTAACGATACCTACGGACATCTTGCGGGTGATGATTGTCTATGTCAAGTAGCGATCGCTTCCTCGCAAGTTATTCGGAGACCTAGAGACACATTAGCAAGATATGGAGGTGAAGAGTTTGCGGTGATTTTGCCTGATACCGATCCTACGGGGGCTATGGTCTGTGCAGAGAAACTTCGCCATAAAATAGAAAGTCTAAGTATTTGTCATTCGTCTTCACAGGTAACCGTTCGTGTCACCGCTAGCTTAGGGATATCGA
>CAIJEA010000072.1 GCA_903819605.1 uncultured cyanobacterium
CCGCCTTTTATCTTTTGTCTGATTTTTTACATCCAGTCGTCATCGTCATCGTAGGAAACTCTGGTGTTGGGACGGCGGCGATCGTCTTCGTCTTTGCCTCTCTTGTTGCGACTAGCGAAACTGCCAATACTTTCGAGGATGCCGCCAAATAGGTCATCGTCATCATCCTCGAAATATTCATCTTCAGCATAGAGTTCGCTCGACAATGCATAGAGCGCTTCTTGCAACTCTGACTGAGAGCGATCTATTAAGGCATCATCTTCTTTAGCGATCGCATCTCTCAGCTTTTTAATCGATCCTTCAATCTGCTTACGACGTTCATAACTGAGCTTGTAGCCGTAGTTGAGCGCTAAGTCTTTGAGCTGTCTTTCTGCACCAACGGCAAGATTGTCAGCCCGATTTAATTTTTCAATGCGTTCGCGTTTCGAGCGATCGCGATCGGCGTATTTTTCTGCCTCGGTGACCATGCGTTGCACTTCTTTTTCATCTAAGGTCGAAGCTCCCTTGATCGTGACGCGGCGCTCAACACCAGTGCGGCGATCGGTTGCGGTTACTGCCAAAATCCCATCGGTATTTAGATCAAATGTGACATCAACCTGAGCCATACCGCGAGGTTGGGGATCGAGTCCACTTAGTTTAAATCGACCTAGTGACTTGTTATATTCTGCGAGATCTCGTTCACCTTGGATAACATGGATTTCTACAGAAGTTTGATTATCTTCAGCCGTAGTAAATAATTCCATCTTGCGACAAGGAATCGTCGTATTTCTAGGAATCAAACGCTTAACCACACCGCCCGAAGTTTCGACTCCTAAAGATAGGGGGGTAACATCGAGCAATAAAACATCTTTGATTTCCCCCGACAAAATTGCTGCTTGCACTACTGCGCCGATCGCTACAACTTCATCGGGATTAACGCTTTGGCTGGGAGGTTTGCCGATCGCTCGTTCCACCATTTCCTGCACCGCAGGAATACGTGTCGAGCCGCCGACTAAAACGACTTCGTCGATTTGGCGTGGACTGATTTGGGCATCACGCAACACGCGATCGAGGGGGATTTGCAAACGCTCTAATAAGTCAGCACTGAGACGCTCAAATTGCGATCGCTTTAAACTCGTTTCTAAATGCAAAGGACCTTCTGCGGTAGCCGTAATAAAAGGTAAATTAATCTCAGTTACGCCCACAGTCGAAAGCTCAATCTTGGCTTTTTCTGATGCCTCAGTTAAACGTTGCAAGGCTTGACGCTCTTTGCGGAGATCTACACCATCGGATTTTAAAAATTCTTCGGCGAGATAATTCACAATTTGGCGATCGAAATCGTCGCCACCCAACTGTGTATCCCCTGTAGTTGCTTTTACTTCAAATAAGCCATCACTTACATCCAGCACCGATACGTCAAAGGTTCCGCCCCCCAGATCGAAAACTAAAATTTTCTTATTTGTCTTTTTATCTAACCCATAGGCTAAAGATGCTGCCGTAGGCTCATTTAAAATGCGTTTAACTTCAATCCCTGCAATTCTGCCTGCATCTTTAGTAGCCTGACGCTGTGAATCATTAAAATAAGCGGGGACGGTAATTACTGCACCAGTAACGGGTTCGCCTAAATAACGACTTGCTTCATCAACAAGCTTGCGGATTACCATCGCCGAAATTTCTTCAGGGGCAAAATCTTTTTCGAGTCGTGAGCTTCTTAACTTAATATTGCCTTGGTCGTCACGTCGAACGGTATAAGGGACGCGCTTAGTTTCGGCTGACAGCTCGCTATGCTTGCGCCCGATAAAACGTTTGACAGAGTAAAAAGTATTGTCAGGGTTAAGCACTGCTTGACGACGTGCCATTTGCCCAACAAGACGCTCTCCGTCTTTAGTAAAGCTAACAACTGAGGGAGTGGTTCGGCTACCTTCTGAGTTCGCAATTACTACTGGTTTGCCACCTTCCATGACGGCTACCACAGAGTTTGTCGTACCCAAATCAATACCTACAATTTTGCCCATGCTTGACGTGTATCCCTCTGCGCTTCTCAAAACTGTTTGTTAAACAGCTTATCAATTTTTGATTTTGCCTTACTTTATCAATATCCTAGCTCTAAACATCGCTAATCAGAGACAAAGGGTAGGAACTGCCGATCTCTGATTAGTCAATTTAGCCGAAAACTTTGTGCTTCCAAGAAGATATGCCATCAATTAGTTCTTTGCGAGTATTTGCAAGTAGAAGATAGCGATAGACAAACCATACTGAATAGCCAAAGCCGACTAATTCAAAGACGCTGGGCAATAAGGGTAGTTTATTAAGCAATTCTAAAAACGTCGAGATGGCTATGAGTAAGGGGATTGCGGCGACTATACTAATAGCCAATGTGAGGTTAGATTTTTTGCCTTCACCAAAGTATTGTTCCCATAGCTGAGTGACTTGCTTCCAAATATCATTAGTTAAATGTGGCGTTGCAACTTCTGTAGTTGGAGCTGCTACTGATGAAGTTGAGTCAGACGAAGACACTACTGGATTGGTCTCTTCAGGAGTAGTTACGGGGAGTGATGCGGATTCGACTACACTTTCTTCGGTTGCTTCAACAGTAGTATCTTTAGGTTCCATGATTTGTTTGATTTAGTTGTTAGTCAATATTATGGATTATGGTGAAATTCTAACAACATTTGTATTTATTTGCTATTCATAAGTACTTCGGCATAATTAAAAAAACAGATTCAAGATTTGATTCGCCCGCACAGCAAGCAGATCGGGTTGTAATTTTTTATATTTAATTGCGTCTACCTACTTATATACTTCCTTCCCAGTGAATAAGTAGGCGTGCGCGGCGAAGCC
>CAIJEA010000073.1 GCA_903819605.1 uncultured cyanobacterium
ATGCATTAATACAGGAATACCCGCCGCCGCCAAGACAATCGCCGTCGTAGGACTGACTGGTGCGGTCTTCGATCTCCCATCGTAAGGCGATCCCAATACTAGGACTTTTTTGTTATAGGCGATCGCTGCAATCTTTGTTCCCAAAAGTTTATAAGCATCAAGCATTCCTGCCAATTCCTCAACAGTCGGACGCTTAATCCGATGAGCAATCATAAATGCACCAATCTGAGCAGGCGTGGCAATGCCCTGCATCATCATAATTGTTGCAGCCTCTGCCTCTTGGCGCGTCAAGCCTTTGCTGGTGTGAGTACCGCTACCAACTTTACGCAAAAATTCGCGAAATTCTTTACTCATTACTTTTTAGATGAATTTAATGCAAAAGTCGGTCAAATTAGTTAGGACAGCGCAAAGCAATGCCCCTCCTCATCTTTAAGATTTTAATGCGCTTTTCAACATTACGGGAATTTGCCGTTGAATCATCTCAGCGGCAAGCTTACAAAAATATTGAATTGGGGGAATTTGAATGCGATCGCTAGTTGTAACTAAGACAATTTCGCGAGTCAAATTTGGTTCGCTTAGCGATCGGACGGCTAAATCAGGCTCGTCAGTTAATTCTACTAAAAACGTTTCTGGCAAAAGCGCTACTAAACTTCCTTGCTTGACAACCCCCCGAAAAGCTTCTAGTGAATTCAGTTCAAGGGCAGCATTTAAGCAAATACCTTGACGATTGAACTGGTCTTGCACAATGCGCTGTAACCCATAACCATCCTTAAACACTGCTTGGGGACAATTATGCAAATCTTTCCAAGTCAGTACCTCTTTTTTGCAAAGTGGATGATTAATCGGCAGCAATAGTTGGATTTTCTCTTCGTAAAGAGGCTCGACTACCATTTCCGAATTCGCAATCAAAAAAGGATTATTCATCACGATCGCAATGTCAATCAAGCCGTCTTTCAGTACCTTTAGAGCGCGATCGCTTCCCAATGTAGTTACCCGCAACTGCACATTTGGATAAGCCTTAGCAAAGGTTTGTAATATCGGGGGTAACTGGTAAGCACAAGCTGAGGGAATCCCTGCCACACAAAGCTCTGTTTGTTTACCAGCTTGCAAATCGATCAACTCTTGTTCCGCCGTTGCCCATACCTGACAAATTTTCCTAGCATGAGGTAACAGGCGATCGCCGCCCAAAGTTAACTTTGCACTACCTTGACGATGAAACAGCGTTAACCCGACAGTTGCTTCTAAGGACTGCACCTGTCGGCTAATGGTCGATTGGCTAACCCCACACTTCTGGGCGGCTTGCTGAAAGTTGCCCGTTTCAACAACTGCCAAAAATGCCTGTAACTGTTCCAAACGCATGTAAAGATTAACAATAGCTGATTAGGTATGAAATCATTAAGCAACTTCTAGGGTTTTGGAAAAGTAGCAGGGGTAACAAGCCAAAACAAAAATTACCGATTTAAAGTCATGCAATATAGCAAGTCGTAATTAAACATAAAAACCCAAAACCTGCACCGCACGTGCAGCGTGCGATGCAGGTTTTGATCTATTTTTTTAATTTGACCGAGGTACTTAGGCTAAATCATTAAACTGATAACTTAAGCAAAAATACCTTTCATAAATTGCTAATACATCTTGTCCTTTTGTATAAGCCCTAAAACTGATAGATTACTTGCCTTAATTAAACTTAAAATAGAATCTGAAGTAACTCATCATATTTACGTTGCTTAAGGTTCTATTTCTTAAACTCTATGTACGATAACTTAAAGCAACTATTAGAAACTGTGGCAAAGGGGGATCTTAGCCCAGAAAATGCTTTAGAAGAATTAAAGTATCTTCACTATGAATCGGTAGGAGATTTTGCCAAAATCGATCATCATCGCACTTTAAGAACAGGATTTCCTGAAGTGATTTTTGGGCTTGGCAAAACACCCGACCAAATCGTCCAAATCATGCGAGCTATGGAGTCCAAAAATCCTGTGGTCATGGCAACCAAAATCTCAGCAGCAGTATACGATCAGATTCAACCAGCTTTGCGGGGATTGCGATATTTTCCGATCGCCCAAATTTGTTGTCTTGGCGAATCAACGATGAAAAAGCAAGGAACAATGACGATTATCACCGCAGGAACTGCTGACTTGCCGATCGCTGAAGAAGCTGCAATTACAGGGGAACTATGTGGATTTACGGTCAAACGGCTTTGGGATGTGGGCGTGGCAGGGATTCATCGTTTACTCAGCCATCGCAGTTCCATTGCTGATGCAGAAGTAATAATCGTTGTTGCAGGAATGGAAGGAGCGCTTGCTAGTGTAGTTGCAGGCTTAGCAAATTGTCCGATTGTGGCAGTACCGACTAGCATCGGTTATGGTGCAAGTTTTAATGGTCTAGCTCCATTACTGACCATGCTTAATTCCTGTGCTACGGGTGTAGGTGTAGTAAATATCGATAACGGGTTTGGGGCCGCGATGTTAGCAGGAAAGATTTTGCATCGCCACTAGAATAGGACTTACGCAAAAGAACGAAACATAGGGGCAATTCATGAATGGCCCCTACGTTGAAATGAGGGTTTAAAGTCATTTTTGCGTAATTACCATAGAAAGAGAAAAGACAAAACCTTCTCTCTTTCTAATCACAAACACATAAAGCGGCAGCATAGCTTGGGGCTATTTTTAATTCTGTACTAAGCAACTGGAGCTTCCAGCCTTCGATTTGCAAAGTTTCCCCTATGTTCATCTCTAGTAATAGAGAGACATCTATGCTGTCTAAAATATTCGCAATCCCTTGACCTGTAGCCTTCCCAAATGATTCCTTGAGTGTCCAAGCTTGATAAAAAGCTAAATATTTATCGCGATCGCTTAAACTCTGAATAATTTTTTGCTCTGCGGGTAAAAAATAACGCTCGGCAATACTATCAACGTCACACTTAGAATCGATATATTCTAAGTCAATACCCACCTCGCGATCGCTACATATCGCATAGACTGCCAAGTCTTGAGAATGGGCAAGATTAAAATAAATACCCTCTACATAGGGCTTGCCGCGATCGCTATAACTAAAATTAATTTCGTTAGGTTCACAACTCAAATGTTGCGCTAGCATAATTCGCAAATTTCCCCTAGCTGCAACAAAACGTTGTTTTAGATGTTTGGCTTTAAATTTGTTAGCACGCGATCGCTCATCCTCTGAAAGAAACTGCCAGAGGCGATCGACCTCAATTTCAGAAATATCTAGCCTAGCTTGGTAAAGTTGCAAGTCTGAAAACATTGTACCGACCTACTTAACATGCCAAAATCTAATATAGAATCCAAATTGTTTTGAAGAAATATATTTAAAATATATGCTTTATCAAAACCTAGACTCTTTGAATTTGAGATGAGATTGGAAAAACTATATGAATCTGCCCCTAGTCATCGGCGCATTAATAGTCTCGTTGCTGCTGTTGTGGTGGTTGCTCAGCGTCATCAAAGCTAGTTTCAAAACAGCTTTTCTTGTCGTGGCAGTTATTTTTGCGATCCAAGTTTTAACTGGTGTTGGACCTCAGCAAATTTTCGCGCAAGTTGGACAATGGCTAAATAACTCAACAGGGGGATTAGGCAAATGGCTACAAAACTGGGGCGACAAGGGTAAGGTCGATCCAAATGGTGGAAAGCAATCAGCTATTTGGATATTTCATCTTGCCGTTGAGCTACTTGATAGTATTGGCTAGAGATAATCACAAAAAAGAAATCTAAAGACAGCACGAAGTGCTGTCTTTAGATTTCTTTTTTGTTAGTTGAAGCATTATTGACAAAGTCCAATTAACCCCCAGCGATCGCAGGGATAATGCTTACTTCATCACCATCATTGAGAACAGTATTTGCCCCTTCGAGAAAGCGAATATCTTCGCTGTTGACATAAAAATTAACAAAGCGGCGAAGATTGCCTTTTTCGTCACAAATGCGAGCCTTGATGCCTGGACAATTGTTTTCGAGTGAGTCGATCATTTCCTGAACCGAAGCGCCAGTACATTCTACGGTAGCTTGGTTGTTGGTCAACTGTTGCAAAGGGGTTGGGATTAAAACTTTTACAGCCATATTTTTGTATCGATTCTGAGAATTTTAGACTTGAACTTTAGATTTTGCCATACTGACGGACTTACATCTTAACGCGCCTTGAGTTTGATATGGCTAACGTCCTAAAAGAGAGATGCAGTGCGAAGCACTGCATCTCTCTTTTAGGTTAGCGAGTGAGATTCGGTAAGGCTTCGACTGCGCTCAGCCATGACAAATCGTTAGCTAAGCGTAGTCGAAGCCTCTTAAATTATTAGCTAGCGTCTCACCTTACCAGCGAACCCCGAAGCCTTGAACTGCTTCAATTGAAGCGGTTCAGGTTGATCGGCAGGAATACCGACCATAATTTGGAAATCGCTTGTACCGACAGGAAATTCTTCAACTGCGCCTAATCTGGTACGCTCTGGCATCGCATCGTTACCATTGGCATCATAGATGCGACCAAAAACATCAGCATTGTAAACGACTTTGCCCGAAGTATTACTGGCAACGCCTTTGACCATAAAACAATTTGCCGACATCACACCGCCGCCTAGCACCATATTTTTCCCAGCATCACCTGTACATTTTTCGTAAGTAAGGTCGGTCAGTTTGATCTGGATACTTGCCCAAGCAGGAGAACTAAAGGCAAATGTAAGCAGGCAAAGCATTAGAGATAAGGCACTAACTTGGAATGTTTTTAAAAGATTTTTAAATTTGACAGCTATATAGTCTGCCGTCTTGAGGTTTGCGATCGCCATAAATAAACCTATTGATAAATATTCAGTAGATCAGAGTAAGCGAAGTCCTACTGACTCTAACCCTAAAATAAATTCTGAAAAAGAATGTCTTCTTTGACGTGGTAAGATTCATCTTAGCTCTTGAAGGAGGTCTGTTTTTAATGCAATTTTGTTTAGTACTCGCAACATTACCAGAAGCGTATAGAATTTTCGATCCACTGGTAAATGTTCTTCCCGTGATTCCTGTATTCTTCTTGTTACTTGCTTTCGTATGGCAAGCAGCAGTTGGATTCAAGTAGGTTTTAAGTAGGTTTTAATTTAATCAAAAACTTATAAAAAACTCTTTAGTACATCTCGTACATTCATACTGGCTCAATAGTGCTGGTTTATTTATAAAAGAAAAACGATACAAATAATCGGGGTGACGGCAACGTTACCCCGATTGTTTTAAAAATATTCATAATGCTCTGCGCTCTACCTCTAACCAAATAATTGATTTTGCAGCCTTGCTCGGCAAAGCTTCTAATTAATTATTTTTAAACTATTTATTTAAAAATCGCTATATGGAAACAATCGGACGTTGGACGAACAAATTTTTGATGTTCAATTTGTTCTTAGTATTTTTCTTTTTTGCATGGCTCCTAGTTGCCCTCGGTGGCGAAAGCCTCAAGGTTAATCTGGGGTTAGAGCTATGGCGACAACTATGGGAACCATTGATTCAACCTGTATTAGGAATTGTCATGGCTGGGGCGATCGCTAGTGGTGTAATCTCCAAAGTAAAACAAAAACTAGCTAAACCCTAATCAAAAAAGCGGCGCAATACGCCGCTTTTTTACGTATGCCTTACCCAACCATTAATTGTGAAACGACTATCCGCGAAATATTCCGATGGGCAGCTTACAGGTAAGACCTCATGCATACAATGACTAGGAAAAAAAATGATTGTATTATTGGTTGGCTCGATAACCTTGTGGGACTTTGCCGCAACTAAATAGCCATCCTCGGTTTTGCTGTCATAGATTACTAGCTCGCCGCCAGTGAAAGCTTTTGGCTCACGATTATAATAATAAACATAGGTAAGAATTCTGTTGATAGCGTCAGGGCTACCATTATCATTGTGGATTTTGTAATAATTACCGTGATTATGGGCAGTCATTTGCGCTTCGATTTGCCCAATCTCAAAGTTATTGATTCCTAAGTGAGAAATGATTTGCGGCGTAATCTTTCTTACCAATTTGAGCATTAAATCTGAGAACTCAGGAAAATGTGCGAGATAGAAAGATCTTCGATAATTGGGATCGCTTGCAGAGTTGGTAGTAGGGACAAATTCGGGTTGTTTATTAATGCTATAGCGTAATAGTTCGTTTAATTGAGTTGGTGATAGAAAATCATCAATTAGTGCGTAGGGAGACGGAGTGATCTTTTCTGAGATGGAGATATCTAAAAGAATCGATTCATTGTTAGTTGAAGGCTTTGGATCTTTAATAGTGGGGGGATTTTTATCATTTTGAGAAAGATTAATGTTGTGATTTTGTAATTTTCCTTGATGATTTCTAATTGCCCAAAATCCCTCTTCAAATTGAAGATCTACAAGGATACATTCAAAATTTCGCCAAGCAAAACTATAGTTTATAGTTTGAGAATCTACCTCTGCATTTAAACTATCAATGAAGCTAGTATCAAGATCTAGCAGTATGCCTAGCTCTTTAGTTGAAAGCCAAAATCCTGATTCAACTACATGTTTTACATGATCGAGTTGTTGAACTAAACGCGCAAATTGATTATTACTATCTTCAGAAATTATTTTAGATTTCAAATGCTTAGCTTGCATGATCTTAATAACGAGTGGGCATAATTTTATGTTGACTAGAACCTACGCAAATGGACTAAATAAGGGGCAGTTCATGAATTGCCCCTATGATGAGATAAAGGTTTCAAGTCATTTTTGATTAAGTCCATGATTTCAAGAATTTTATCCGAACAAATTCCAGCATGAATTAGGTTAATTAAACCAACTTGGCATTAATAAAATTGGGGGGTCGTAATTCCCTGATTGCATATTTTTACCAGTCAGTTTCGATGAGAGTTGATCGACGATCGTATTTGCGATCGAGCCGTTACCACCAATATCAAAAAATGGCAGAGCAATACTTACATTAGTTTGGCTAAGAAATTGATCTAACAACCTCTCAAAGGATTCAGGAGACTTACGGATTGGTAATTCTTTGGCTTCGGGCAACCCGAATTTCTTTCTTGATAGAACACGCAAATCAGCGATCGCTTCATCTAATGTCCCTAGAGCATCAACTAGCTTATTGTCCTTAGCTTGTTTCCCAGTATAAATTCGCCCATCCGCTAGTTTTCGCACCACTTCTAAATCCATGTTTCGCCCTTTAGAAACATCAGTAATAAATTCCTGATAGGTACTTTGCAAGAGTTCTTGCAAAAGTGATCTTTCTGGCTCCGATAGCTCGCGAAATGTTGAAAAAATATCTTTGTATGGGCCAGTTTTGATCGTTTGTGATTGAATACCAACTTTATCTAGAAATTCCTTGGCATTAAACCCGCTCAAAATCACGCCGATACTGCCTGTTAATGTACCAGCATTAGCATAAATTTTGGTAGCTGAGCTTGCTGTGTAGTAGCCGCCACTGGTTGCCTGATCGAGCATACTCACGACAACGGGCTTTTTCGCGCTTAAGTCCTTAACGGCTTCGTACAGTTCTTTGCTTGCGCCAACAGTTCCTCCTGGGCTATTAATCGATAGCAAAACACCTTTTACAGAGTCTTCTTCGATCAGCTCACGGAGGCGATCGCGTACTGCCATTGCCCCAGATGCCGAAGCCCGTCCACCCGAAATTACACCATCTAATGACACTAGTTCAAGGCGATCGCGATCGAGTACTTTCTTTAAATTTAGTGCCTCATCCATTTGGCGACGCTGAATACCAAATGTTGCTGAGATAAAGCAAACGGCGACTAAGGCGAGGGCAATGATGCGATTGAGTTGCATAGAAAATTTTTCTGACGGCTGCTTTAGTTTAGTATAAAACCCAGAAAGGAGAGTCAGTGCGATGCGCTGCCTCTCCTTTCTGGGTTAAGATCATTTTTTTGTAAACTTTCTTCGCAATCATGTCTAATCAAGCTTTCAGCAAAACCTCAACTAAAGCCGCACCAAAAGATAAAGAAATAGTTCGTGATTATTTTAATTCCACTGGCTTCGATCGCTGGCGGCGAATTTATGGCGAAGGTGATGTTAACCGCGTCCAACTCGATATCCGCACAGGACACCAGCAAACCGTTGATTATGTTTTGGCATGGTTTAAAAATGATAAAAATGCCGCAGGGCAAACTGTATGTGATGCGGGTTGCGGTACAGGTAGTTTGAGCATTCCCCTAGCGGCATTGGGTGCAAAAGTTTACGCTAGCGATATTTCCGAAAAAATGGTGGGGGAAGGCAAAAGTCTTGCCGCCGATCCTGAAAATCCTATTTTTGCTGTCAAAGATTTAGCTGCATTGTCGGGAGAATATGACACTGTAATTTGTCTAGATGTTTTGATTCATTATCCCGATCGCGAATCTGAAGAAATGATCGCCCATCTTGCATCCCTTGCCAAATCTCGCCTAATTCTTAGCTTTGCACCTCACAATCCTTATTACGTGCTGATGAAAAAAGTGGGTGATATGGTTCCAGGCCCTAGCAAAGCAACTCGCGCCTATCTGCACAAGGAGTCTGATGTCCGCCGAGTTCTCCAAAAGCTAGGCTTCACGATTAAGCGCAAGGAGTTTACGGCAACTTCATTTTATTTCTCTCGCCTACTCGAAGCTGTCCGCAATTAAATATAGCTATAAAACCAAAAAGAGAAAGGCGGTGCGAAGCGCCGCTTTTCTCTTTTTGGTTTTTGAAAATAACTGTCACGCTAAAATAGGATAACTACCCACCACGCTAAATCTTGCTTTTAATATGGTTGCTTTACCCGATCGCCTGTTAATGAATTATGAAGAATATCTTGCTTGGGAAGCAACGCAAGAAGTTCGACATGAATATTTTAATGGTGAAGTTGTAGCTATGGCTGGCGGTACACGCAACCATAACCGAGTTTCGCTTAACTTTTCAAAAATTTTAGATGATGCTCTAGCTAATCGCCAATGTGAAGTCTATATATCTGATGTCAAAGTCCAGATTCAGCCACGTAAGAAGTACTTCTATCCTGATGTAGTTGTTACTTGCGATGAGCGCGATACGGAACCGCAGTTAGTTTTATTTCCATGCTTAATAGTCGAAGTTCTCTCACCATCAACGGAAGCCTACGATCGCGGGTTTAAATTTGAGCAATATCGCAAGTCTGCAAGCTTACAGGAATATGTTTTAGTGCAAGTCGAGCAGCCATTGGTGGAGGTATTTCAGCGCAATCAAGAGGGGAAATGGTTGTTTTCTGAGTATGGTTTAGGCGATCGCATTTTCTTGCAGTCGATAAGGGTAGAGATTGCGGTCAGCGATTTATATCGACAAATCCAGTTTGAAAGCCTTACGACAGGATAGCGCTGTAAGAATTCTTTACATTTTATATTTTGGCGATCGCATCGAAACCGTAGCAAAACCTGTTTGAATAGAAAATGGTGCTTTTATCTCGATTTTTATAATCTTTTTATATCTTAAAAATCTCACCTTACAACTTCCACCTTACAAAACTTTTTTAATCATCCACCCTTTGTCCTATGGTTGCATCCTCAACAGTTCGCATTAGTTCTCGCAAAAGTCAGCTAGCACTGGTACAAACGCATTGGGTACAGGCGGAACTCAGCAAAGCACATCCCGATCGCCAGTTTGATGTCGTCACCATGAGTACACAGGGCGATAAAATTCTTGACGTGGCGCTAGCCAAAATTGGTGATAAGGGCTTATTTACCAAAGAATTAGAAGTCTCGATGCTGACAAAGGAATCTGACCTTGCAGTACATAGTCTTAAAGATTTACCAACTCATTTACCCGAAGGACTAATCCTTGGTGCAGTAACTGAGCGTGAAGATCCCGCCGATGCCCTTGTTGTCCATGAAAAGCTAAAGGACAAAACCCTCGCAACTTTGCCATCGGGTACTGTAGTTGGCACGTCTTCACTGCGTCGCTTAGCTCAGTTACGTCATTACTATCCTCACCTCACCTTTAAAGATGTACGTGGCAACCTGAATACTCGCTTGCAAAAGCTCGATTCTGGTGAGTACGATGCGTTGATTCTTGCCGCCGCAGGTTTGCGCCGTTTGGGAATGGGCGATCGCGTGCATGAGGTAATCGATGGAGAAATTTCGCTCCATGCCGTCGGACAGGGTGCATTAGGAATCGAATGTCGCGCTGAAGATCCTGATATCTTGGCTTTGTTTACGCCAATCATCCACTATCCGACTACTCAACGCTGTCTTGCCGAACGTGCTTTCTTGCGCGAACTCGAAGGTGGTTGCCAAGTTCCCATTGGTGTAAATACTTCCATTACTGCTGACAAATTGACTCTTAAAGGAATTGTCGCCAGCCTTGATGGGAAGACTCTAGTTAAGGGTGAAGTAACAGGCGATCTCACTAATCCCGAAGCGATCGGTGCAGAACTTGCTGACGACTTAAAATCTAAGGGCGCTCAAGATATTCTCAATAAGATTTTTGCGGAAGTACGGGCTTAAGATTAGAGATATAGCGAATTGCTATATAAAAATTAAAAAGGAGGGAGGGATACTTTGTATCGCTCTCTTTTTTTTAGAAAGAAATGATTATGATAGGTTCAGCCATTCCATTTGTGGAGAAATTATCGATGTTTTCTAATGAAGAGATTTCTATTCTTGCGGCGGAAATTGATGCTCAGTTATTGGAGTTGCGATCGCTGTCTGGTGATGTGTCTCTAAAATCTGGTGATAAAGAGGCTCAACTGGTTAAACAGAATCAGGCGATCGCCACAGCCACTAAGGAACCAGCAAAGAATTTTTTACAAAAGTTTTGGAAAGCAGCAAAGGTGGATCTCTGTGAGGAGGAAGGAATGCTGTATAAGCAATGGAAGAAGTGGGGCGATCTAGATAACAAGGAGACGATTTCCGCATTTAAAGGAATTTTAACTGGGCTAGGTTTATCGGGTAATGTTTTACCAACGGTGATCGTGGCGGTGACGGTGATTGTGTTGCATATTGGTGTGAAGGCATTTTGTGATGAATATGGCGATCGCCCTTAACGATGAGGTTTATTGATGATTGAGCTAAATGTGCGGTTTACGAGTAGCGATCGCTTTGTCATTAAGTTTGACGATCGCGAGACGGAGGCTTTGGAATTTGTAGCACCTGTGAATGATGGCGATCGCGCTGAGATTCGCGAATATTTGGAGAAATATACATCACTTTATATGATGGATGTGGACGATCGCAGTGCTGAAAGGACTGAGGCGAAATTGCCTTTGTGGGGAGCGGCATTGTTTGAGGCAATTTTTAGCGGTGGGGATGCGAAGGCAATATTTAAGGATTTTCAGGATAGTGATGAACGAGACAAGATCTTAACAATTTCGGCAAGTCATCCGCTTATTTTGGCTTTGCCTTGGGAACTGTTGCGCGATCCAAAGGGAACTTATTTATCGCATGGAGAAAAGCCAATTTCGATAAGGCGTAGTTTTTCGCAGTTAACAAATGAGTCGGAATTTAAGCAAGATTCAGTTAAGCAAAGTATTGTCCCTCCCAAAAATCGGTTGCGCTTGCTGTTTGTGATTAGTCGCCCCATAGGTGCAGGTTTTCTCGATCCGCGTAAAGATGCTTTAGCAACTCTTGAGGCGATCGCTAAAAATGCACTGGGATTAATTGATGTGGAGTTTTTGCGTCCTGCAACTCTCGATAAATTGGTAGAACGTTTAGCAGATAAAAGTTTGCCATCTGTAGATATTGTGCATTTTGATGGACATGGGGTGTTTGATGTCAATAAGAACATTGGCTATCTGTTGTTTGAGGATATTGGTGGTCATGGCGATCGCGTTTCGGCGGCGCAAGTTGGGGAAAGTTTGAGTCAGGCTGGTATCAGTGCAATGTTGCTTTCGGCTTGTCAGACGGCGGCGGTAGCGGGTGAAGAAGCGATGGGAAGTGTGGCAGCAGGGCTGACCCAAGCAGGGATTCCGACCGTTTTGGCGATGCAATATTCGGTGCTAACCTCAACAACGGAGCAGATGTTTGGGGCATTTTACGAGCATCTGACGCAGGGGCAGAGATTTGGTGAGGCTTTGGAAAATGCGCGGCGCGATTTGTATGCACATCGGGAACGGGGCGATCGCCAGCGTGGACGCGATCGGGTTACTTTGCGGTTACAGGATTGGTTTTTACCTGCGTTGTATCAGGTGGGGAGCGATCGGGCGTTGTTTGCGGGAGATCCCCCCCAGCCCCCCTTGGAAAAGGGGGAGAAGATTAGAGGAAATCTTAGTAAGGTGCAGAAGGCTGGCTTTTGGGGTAGGGCTTGGGAGTTGTGGCAGATCGAGAGGGCGTATGTGCGGGATACGCGACGGGTGACGATTTCGGGTTTTGGTGGGATGGGGAAGACTTATTTGGCTGAGGAGTCGGGGCGGTGGCTGTTGCGGACGGGGATGTTTGCGCGGGTGTGTTTGGTGGGCTATGCGAATTTTCAGGGGATCGATGCGGTGTCCTATGCGGTGAGCGTGTTGGCGACAGTATTAGAAACAAATTTAATCGATGCGGCGGCGGTGACGAGGGCGCTGGCTGATCGGTCAGTGTTTTTGATTTTGGATAATTTGGAGTCGTTGGATGCGGAGCAGTTGGTAAGTTTGCTAGATGCAGCTAAGGAATGGTCGGAGGCGGGGGAAAGTCGGGTATTGCTGACGACACGCACACCTGATTTGTATCATCGTGATTATCCCAATTATCCGATTGCGATCGGGCGTAGAAGTAGGCACGTTTTTTTGCAATTGGAGGGTTTGCAACCTGATGATGCGGTGAACTATTTCCAAAGTCTGTTGAAGTTGCCTCCTGCTCCACGTTTGGACTTACCGTTTCGTCATGATTTGTTGGCGTTGTTTGAGCTTGTGCAGCGTTTGCCTTTAGCGATCGGTTTGTTGGCAGCACAGTTGAAGGATCGGCAGGTTTTGGATGTGCGTAAGGAGTTAGAGGAGCTATTGGTTCAATCTCCTGATAATCCGTTACTTGCTTCTTTGAATCTGTCGATAAATCGGCTTTATCCTGAAGTTCAAGAATGGATTAAGTGTTTGGGTGTATTTCAGGGCAGTGCGATGGAACCTGATTTATTAGATATTACAGGCATTACGAAAACAGAATGGTGCAAGCTCAAATTACAACTAGAGTCAGCAGGACTTATACAAACAGAATCACTAACTCGTGAAGGCGTGGGTGATCCCTTTTTCAAATTTCATCCAGCACTCTCGTTTGCAACATGGTGTCGGTTGACCAATGGGGAACAACAGCAAATACTTAGTCGCCATTGCAATCGCTATTACAATCTGTCCAGTTATTTGTATTTTGAGGATATCAAATATCCGATTGCAACACGAGCTATTGTCCTTAGGGAATTACCTAATTTTCTATATGCAGTAAACAATGCTATAGGAACAAATGAAAACTTTGCAGCAGATTTTGTTACTAAAATCTCGAAATTTTTTGACAACTTTGGACTGAATCAGGATCGTGAAAAGTTAACACTAAAATTGCACCAGATAAAGAATGAGGTTGTTTCAAAATCTTGGTTTCTGGTACAGAGTAATCTAGGTGAAAAGTTACTAAATGAAGATCGATACGCTGAAGCAAAAGTAGTATTTCAAGAATTATTAGCTGCTTTGGACGAAAAGCCTAACTATGAACGCTGTCTAATGTTAGGTGGGATTGGGCGTTGTTATGAAGGATTGGGACAAATAGACAGGGCAGAAACACAATATCTTGATGAATTAGAAGAACTAAGGAAGTTAGATCAAACAAATTTAGTAAAAAGAGAAACTGGTCTTATATATACAGACTTAGGGAATGTGCTGATTGCTATGGGTCAATATAATCGCGCTCACGATGCTTACAGAGTTTCTTTAGCAATTGCGATAGAATTAGAAGATCTTGGGGGGCAATTTGCCACAAAATTTCAGATTGGAACCTTGGCATTGTTACAAAAAAAATATAATGAAGCTTTCCAAAACTATCAAGAAGTCCTAGCTATATCAAAGCGACTTAAAGATCCTATATCTGAAGCAACTGCATGGTATCAGTTAGGTATGACATCTCAGGAGTTGCAAAAATTTGATGAAGCGGAAAAAGCATATCGTAATTCTGCCCAGATTAGAGAAGCCCATAATTTCATTGGTGGATTAAATGGGGCGGTATCAACTTGGAATCAGTTAGCAATTTTGAGCATAGCTAAACAAAAGCCAAGAGAAGCTGAGGAATGGTTTCGCAAGACAGTGAGTTATTTCAAGGATATGGAAGATAAATCAAGTGCTTCTAAGGCAATCAATAACCTTGCTAATGTACTGGAAAAATTTCCAGAGTCACTCAACGAAGCAAAGCAGTTAGCAGAAGACGCACTAAATATTCAGCAAAATATTGATCCTGTGGCATCTGAGATTTGGCTAACTTACGACACCTTAGCAAAAATTAGTGATAAACAAGGCAATTCAGCCAAAGCAAAGGAATATAGACAAATTTCTCGCTCTTCCCGCGCTAACTTTGCAGGTACTCAGAATAAATTACAACGTTTTGCCGACGTTATTGTGATGGCAGTCATGGCTGTTTACGAATCAGAGACCAGAAAGCAATTGGAAATTTATATGCAAGAAGCACCTCCACAATGGCAAAATCTCATTGTGGCAACTCGGCAAATCCTTAACGGACAACGCGATGAAGATATTCTTTGTACAGGATTGGATATAGAAGATTCTCAAGTTGTCCTTGCCATTCTACGCGGTATCTCTGACCCTGAGACATTACAAAGCTTTCTCAAGTAAAAAGGAAAACCTAGAGGTAAATTATGGAAACCATCACCATCGAAGTCGAACCAGAAATTGCTAGAGCCTATAGAACCCATTTGATATTTTAGGAAGGTTTAGCAATACGCTTAAGCATAAGCCTGATAAAGCAAAGCTTAAGTCTAGCGTTAGCATTGACTAAAGTTCTGTCAAAGTTCTTAACAAGAC
>CAIJEA010000074.1 GCA_903819605.1 uncultured cyanobacterium
GAGACCTCACCTTCAGGATTTTTACCTAAATTCTCTATAATTGAAATGGTGCTGTCTCCATTCCCATTTCGGGCGATCGCATTTTGACGAGCTACGGTCATTTTCGCTAAGCCATTACGGTCAAAGCCTTTGCCATAGGAAGTACTAAAGTTCATCGTAAATATCCAAGCATGAACTTTAATTCCCCTCTCTCTTCCTTTGGCGATCGCTAGTTTTAGGAGATCGGCATTTTTATATTGCTCGGAGTTAATTAAAGATTCCCAAGCCGTTGTGTTTTCCGAACGAGGTAAGAGAATCTTGCCTTCGGATATAACTTCCACAAACACTTGGTTATAGCCCTTATTAACGATGCGATCCATTACTTCATCCAGTTTGCCAGCCTGAAGATCGCAGGGATATAAGCGCAACCAAACACCTTGAGTTTTGAGCCAAGATTTCTGCCGACAGGTTTTGAGAGCTTGTCCATGTTGCTGAACAATCGCTTGATATTCTTTGATAGCAGCTAGATTTGCATTACTTGCTTGATTAGGAAAGGCTGCTAAACGTAAATTTTCTTTGGTGGCGATCGCCTCGTTCTCAAATTGACAATATTCGCCAACTTGAGCTAAAGCTGGCTGCGTTAAACCTAGCGAAGCGGCAAAGTTAGTGATTAAAGCAAGGGTAAAAAGTCTGGTTGTGATGGTTGCTGACATAATCAATGAAATTGCGCGCATGTTTTAGGGAAATATGTTATTAGATTTTGGACATGCTCAAAATCTAATAACATATCTGACTGTAATTGCCATGAATGATGTTATCAACCCATCAGTTGAATCGCCTGAAACCTATTTGCAATTTGGCGATCGCTATCTAACCTCTAACAATATCCCCTTAGCGCTGAAAAACTATCAACGAGCTATAGCGATAAATCCTGACTTTGCGATTGCCCACGAACGAATCGGGACAATCTATCAACAGCAAGGAAATTTGATGGAAGCGATCGCTTGTTTTAGTAAAGCTATAACGATCAATCCGCAATCTTTGGAGGCACAGTTAGGGTTAGGTAACGCTTATCAACAAATGGGGTGGGCTGAGCTAGCGATTACACATTTTCAGAAGGCGCTCGAATTTCATCCCGATCGCTTCTTGGCTGAATATCATTGCAAACTGGGAGATAGTCTTAAAGAACGCGGAAAAACCACAGAGGCGATAGCCAGTTATGAAAGAGCGATCGCTACAAATCCTGACTATATCGATGGCTATCGCGCGATCGCACAGATATATTTGCAACGCCCCGATCCTGAATCAGTTAATACAATCTATGAACGCGCTGAGAGCCATAACTCAGAATTACTTCAAGCTAAAGACTACAATGCTCTAGGAGTGGCGTGGTTACAAAAGATTAACTCTATTGATTCAGATGCACAATCCACAAAAGCGGATTTAGAGAGTAAAGCGATCGCCTGTTTTGAGAAAGCAATTCAGATCGAACCAACATATGCTGATGCTCATTGCAATTTGGGCAGTACGTTCATTCGTAAAGATCAAATCAAGGACGCAATTTTAGCCTACAAAGAAGCGATCGATATCGATCCAAATTTTGCTCAGCCTTACTTTAATTTAGGTATTCTCTTAAACAATATTGGCAAAACTGATGAAGCGATCGCCTGTTTTCAATCGGCAATCGAGCTAGTTCCTAACTGGGTTGAGGCAAAACAATATTTGGGCACACTTCTATCACGAAAAGCCTAAGTTACCAGAATGCGAGAGGCGGCGCGAAGCGCCGCCTCTCGCATTCTGGTTTGCAGGATTGCTTAGAAAGGAACAGGTATTTGTAAATGAATTAACTCTTGCGATCGCGGATGCACAAAAGATAACTCACGCGCATGAAGATGTAAGCGACTCGTCGCCGCCTGACATCCATAAAGGCGATCGCCTAAAATAGTCATTCCCAAGCCTTGTGGATCGGCGGAGTGAACGCGCAACTGATGTGTCCGTCCCGTTAAGGGAATAAATTCAATTCTTGAATGATTTTCTTCTTGTCTCAGTACTTGAAACTGAGTCACACTTGGCTTGCCACGTTGCCAATCAACTTGCTGATAGGGGCGATTTTCAGGATTACCCCACAATGGCAAATCAATTGTGCCGCGATCTCCTTCAATCTTTCCAGATAGCAATGCCTCATAAATTTTATGGATTTGTCTCTCTTGATATTGATTATTGAGATGGCGCAAGGTTTCCAGATCGCGAGCCAACAGTAAAACTCCTGACGTTTGGCGATCGAGTCGATGTGCTGGATAAAATTTATCGCCTTGGGATTGACGTAACCGACTAAGAACACTGTCTTGCGTGTCTAAATATCGCCCAGGCACAGACAGAAGTCCTGCGGGTTTTGCGATCGCTATTAGATACTCATCTTCATAAATAACTTGAAGCGATCCCCCTAAATCCCCCTTAAAAAAGGGAACTTGATTTTCTTCTCCCCCCTTATTAAGGGGGGCTGGGGGGGATCTCCTTCCCGACAATAAAAATCCCATCAATGGTTGGCATCTCTCCGCACAAGCGCCATAAAATTCACCTTGAATTTTATAACCATCAGACGAAGGACTTCCCCACCAAAATTCTGCCATCGCTAAAGGAGTGAGGTTATGAGTTGCTGCATA
>CAIJEA010000075.1 GCA_903819605.1 uncultured cyanobacterium
ATTTTTATAGGAATACAAAGCTTCGACTACGCTCAGCTAACAACCCATGCTGGCTGAGCGTAGTCGAAGCCATTTACTCGCTAGGTTCAGGTTCATCATCTAGATCGATAATCTGCCCATTAAAAAAATCAGCCATATTCTTTACCACCATATCTTCTTCTGAAATGCCAACATATCCTTTCGACTGCGTTGGTGGAGATTGTTCTGGGTTATTGTTGATATTTGCGGATTGTTCTGAAATTGGAGATGGAACTGGAGATGGACTAGAAACTGTCTGGTTAGTCGTTTTTTGATAAGTTATCGTGGGCGGAGCGATCGCAGGAGAAACTGGGAGAGGGGCAGCAACTGGTGATGGACTAGTTGGTATATCTGCTGCCACAAATTTAAACATTACCTTGATTGGACGTTGCAGGAGTTTAGAGCAAGCAGCTTCTAATTCGCTCCGTTTTTGGACAGCAATGTTTTTGGTAGTTTCGTCACGTTTACCACCCAAGCCGATTTGAACACTGTTGCTCTCAACTTTTAAGAAATGCGCTTGCATTTGGTTAAAAATCGCTCTAGTTGGTGATGCTAACATGGGCAAAATATCTTGCCAGAGCTGATTGAGATTGTAACCAACTGAAGCAAAATCCTCCAAATCATCACTTCCAGAATAGATAGGGGTTTCCGCAACTTTAGGAGAAGGAACTATAGAATTTATTGATTCTTGAGATGGTATTTGTGTATTTGGAGGAGAAGCTATTGGTTGGTCTTGCTTTGTTGGAGGTAGTGAAACTTGGACAACGGAATTAGTTTTAGTGGGTTGAGGTGTAAATTGAGGAGTTGCGGGTATATTGCGAGGTGGAGTAAATGATTGGGTTTGAGATGGATTGGGAGCCTGTGATGGCGCGATCGCAACCTGCGCTGAAGGCAATAAACCCATGAGCGTAACTTCCAACCAGAGCCGTGGCTGAGTGGAATTGCGAATTTGTAATTCTGCCGATCGCAAATGTTGCTGACCCAGCAAAATATTGGGAATCGCTAAACTTTGCGCTAGGTGAATCAATCTTTCCCAACCAGAACTGGTCATGGCAACAAGGTCACTGCGATCGCTTGCGGTTTTAGCGATCAATAAATCTCGATACACATTTGCCAAATTTTGCAGCACGATCAATGGTTCACGCCCTCGATCCATGATTCGCCGCACATAATCAATCAATTGTGTGGAACGATCGGCGGCGATCGCTTCAACTAGCGATAGTAAATCCTGTTCAGGAACGGAACCTACTAAATCCCAAACTGCCTCAACGGTAATCTCTCCATCTAATAAGCTCAATTGATCGAGTAACGATTCGGCATCGCGTAGACCGCCCTGTGCGATTTGGGCGACGAGAGTTAGGGCTTCAATATGAATATTAATGTTCTCATTTGCCGCAATTTTTCCTAAATGCTTGACCATCGCATCAAGGGGAATCCGCCGAAAGTCAAAACGCTGACAACGGGAAATAATCGTGGGTAATACACGCTGCGGGTCAGTGGTCGCAAGAATAAAAGTAACGCGATCGGGTGGTTCTTCTAGGGTTTTCAGCAAAGCATTAAATGCTGC
>CAIJEA010000076.1 GCA_903819605.1 uncultured cyanobacterium
ACGCCAATGGATTGGTTACATTTAATATTGTGAAGTCTCCAACAATCATCCCTAAGGCGACATCGGCGGGAAATCCTGCTGATTCCTATGGGTTTGTGAGATTTGTAGTTACTGTAAATTGAGTGTTTTATAGAGATATAGCGGTTCTCAAATGAGTGTATTTACTATTTTAGGACTTACGCAAAAATGACTGGAAACCTACATTTCATCGTAGGGGCAATTCATGAGTTGCCCCTACATTTCGTTCTTTTGCGTAAGTCCTATAGTGGTTGTAAAATATATTTGCTTATGCAAGAATAATTTTAAGAATAGGAGATCTAGTTTTCGGTTTTATTGTTGAAAAATTATAAAAAATATTCAGATACTGAGGTAAATGGGGGTGAGGACTAGAGAAGAAAAGGCTAAACAAAATGTTTCTCCAGTAAAGCCCATGACTCTAAATCTGCAAACAAGACCATTTGCACCGATTGAGACTGAAGAGTCAAAGCCAGTTAAGGCTCAAAATACGTCGAACAGCTATAAAAATAATCAGCCAGACGAGCTATTGCGAAAGTCGATTAATTTTCCAATTAGAGAGAGCGCGTCAATTAATAATGATGTAGTCCAGCGGCATAGTCGCGAACATTTTGGCAAAATAAGAGCGAAGCGGGAATTCGCATCAATGCAAATTCAGGCAAAACTGAATATTGGCAAGCCAAATGACAAGTATGAGAAGGAAGCAGATGATACTGCCGCTAAGGTCGTTCAGCAGATAAATTCATCACCGCAAAGGGGATCTGTCCAAAAGCAGGAGTCACTGGAATCTGAAGATGAAGAACTACAAACAAAGTCTTTGGTGCAGAGACGCGAGAATCTGAATGGTGGTGAAGCTTCAACGGATTTAGAATCATCGATTCAAAATGCAAGGGCTGGCGGTCAGTCGCTCGATCCAAATCTGCAAGCACGGATGGGGCAGGCGATGGGGGCGGATTTTAGCGGGGTAAAGGTACATACGGATTCGCATTCCGATCAATTAAATAAATCCATTCAAGCTAAAGCTTTTACAACTGGGCAGGATGTGTTCTTTCGGAAGGGGGCGTATGAACCGCGCAGTCAGGGTGGGCAGGAGTTGATTGCCCATGAGTTAACTCATGTAATGCAACAAAATGGTGGAGCGGTGCAGCGATCGCCTCTGAAAGATATCGTGCAGCGAGATGATACGTTACCTCTACCAACAGTAGGAGGCTACGGTAGTGATTCGATTGAAGGAGGGGGCAATTTCTTAGAGTTTCTTGATGATGCTGTGAACGCAATCGCCAAAGTAAACGATCCGAATAGCAGCACGATTGACAAAGGAATTTCTGGGAGCAAAGCTCTGGGCAGCTTGACAGGTACTGTCGTAGCAGGACTAAAAGCGAATGAAATTGAAACAATGACCAGTTGCTTGGAAGCAATGTCCGAGGGAATGAAAATATTTGATGCTGGCAAGGAAGTTTGGGAAACTGTGCGTAAGGTCGATTTTTGGAATGACACAACAATGCAAACCTTTAATAATGTTTGGATGGTTATTATTAAGTTGGGAGATTTGATAGTTAGTTCCACCAAAATAGCTAACGCTTTTGTTAGTTCAATGGAGTGGGCTACGGGGAGACTAAAAGCATTCTCAGATTGGCTGCCTATAAGCGAATTAATCGTCAAATGTGCTAAATTTCTGAACTCAGTAAAACAATGGATTTTCGCTTACAACAGCTATCATAAGTTGAAATTAGTCCAGAGCAATATTTCTGATCCGAATAAACAAAAACAAGTCGGCTATTTGGTGGATGAGCAATGGAGCAGACTTAAGAATGGGGCAGTACCGATCTCTTCAACTGGAGTGGATTTTGCTTCAGAGACTGCGAAGTACTTCCCTAGCCTTGGGATCAATATTGCGATCACCGCTAGTTTAGGAACAGCTTCAAAAGCATTGCCAATCGGACATAAAGTCATGGCTACTGGCTACGATTATGTTCGACAAGGATGGCGAAATATATTCAAGTATGCTGGGTACACAGAAAGTCGGTTTGCAGCCATAGATAAGGCGGACTTAAACAGTTTCAGAAATGGTTTAGTGGATTTCGTCCTGAACGAAAGGAATCAAACTCATGGCCTGGTCATTTTGGAATCCCTTGGTTTGGGGGCAAATGTCCAGACGATGGGCGATCCAGATGCACGAGATGCTATAGAAGATGCAGTAAAAGATATTAAATAATTTTTTATGATATTGGCGATCGCATAGTGCGATCGC
>CAIJEA010000077.1 GCA_903819605.1 uncultured cyanobacterium
AGTTAAAACATAAAACCCAGAATAGAGTTGCGGCGCAAAGCGCTGCAACTCTATTCTGGGTTTTGTTTTTGTCCTAACCTACCTTGCTACTGCTATAAAAATCAGAAATTAGAGATGAAGAAAGACAACGCCTCTAATTTCTGGAATAATTCATATGCAAATGACTATATATGTTAAGTTCTGACATTTTTTGGTGGTTGATTACTTGACTAATAAAATTCAAGTAATGTAATATTCAGGCTTGCAAATTTACATGAATTTTATATGGAAATTTTTGGGGCTTTTATTATTGGCTATTGTTTATGGCTAGCTCAAGCTCTAAATGATTCTCAAAAAAAGCAAGAGCAGGAAGTTGAAAAACGTGTGAAGGAAAAGTTAAAAAACGACCAATATATCAATGTGCGGATCATCGAAAAGCTTTAAATCTTTCTGGGCGCGATGCTTGGAAAGATTTGTCTTCGATGTATAACTTTTACAACTCATTTAGGATTGCTATAGTTTAGTTATTCAAAAATGCGATCGCTTGAATTTTGGGGTATAGAGTTGTGAAGCAGAAACTGCAAACAATTAGTGAAGAGCTAAAAAATCACGCCAAAATTTTGGCAACGATAGTGGCAACTTTTTGGATTATCGTCATTTTAAATGAGGTAGTCCTCGAACGAATTTTGGTGATTGCCAACGGTTGTGGATTAAGTCGTGGTCTTAATGCCTTGGGGATTGTACCTCATAGCCTGATTGGTCTACGCGGTATCATCTTTGCTCCATTTCTACATGGAGGCTTTTATCATGTTGCAGCAAACACAGTCCCTTTCATTGTTCTTGGCTGGTTAGTGATGTTGCGAAACATCAATGATTTTTATTTTGTGTCCTTTATATCTGCGTTTGTGGGTGGTTTAGGAACATGGGTTGTTGGCAGACCTTGTTCTGTCCATATTGGTGCAAGTGGCGTAATTTTTGGCTATTTTGGGTATTTATTATTTCGCGGTTACTTTGAGCGCAGTTTTGTAGCGATCGCTATTTCGATTGCGATCGCCTTAACCTATGGAGGAATAATTTGGGGAGTATTCCCAACGCAATCTTATATTTCTTGGGAAGGTCATTTGTTTGGGTTTATCGGAGGTATTATTGCGGCAAAGATACTATCACCTAGCAAAAATGCTCAATAAAAAAGAGAGGGGGCACTTTGTGCCCCCTCTCTTTTTTATGTCTATGCAATACTTTTGATAGCTTCTAGCAAGCTGCGAGTACAGGCTCCTTTGTCACAAAAAGCATCAATAGCTGCACCATTGGAAATAGCTTGGGCTTTTCCACCATCTGCTGCTGAGTAAGCGACAATCTTGACATGGGGATAACGAGTCTTGATTTCACTAGAGGCTGCCCAGCCATCCATCACAGGCATATGCAGATCCATGACTATGACATCAGGATTATGCTTATGCACTTTAGCGATCGCTTCTTTGCCATTAGTTGCAACATCTACATTTCCTATACAGGATTGTAACGAAAGTGCTAGTTGTAAAGTACATCGTGTCAGTTCGTGGTCATCTACCACCAAAACGCGCAAAGCTTTTGTAGAAGATGTCATGGTAGGTTCGGTAAGAAGATCTTGACAATTGCTATTTAATGTAATTTAAAATACCTCTTTTCAAGTTTTAAATCTTCTATCGCAGGGACTAAAACTAAAAAAAGCTAGACTTAGAATGCCTCTTTTTTAAGTTGTCTAGAAACATTGAATATTTTAACCGCGCCACTTTACTTTTGGTAAAATTTGCTTTTCATTAATGCGATCGCGATATTTAACCGCAAAGTTCAGCAATGAATCAAGTAAAGCTTCAGATAAAAAGTGCGGTTTTAATCCAAGATCAAGGAGATTAGTATTTTTGGCATTAAAGTAGTGCTCTTCCAGCTCAACGCGAGGATTATCGATGTTTTGAACTTCGACTTTGATGCCAAGGGTTTGCCCTGCCTTCTGTACCATGAAAGCAAGATCGCGGATCGAGAACAGCTCCGTAAATTGGTTAAAAACACGCATCTTTCCAGCTTCAGCAGGAGTAGCGATCGCTAGTTCAATACAGCGCACAGTATCACGAATATCAAGGAAACTCCTCGTCTGTCCACCAGTACCATAGACAGTTAAGGGATGACCAATCGCGGCTTGAATACAAAACCGATTGAGTGCTGTTCCAAACACGCCATCATAATCAAGTCGGTTGATCAGTAACTCATCCGTGCCCGTCTCTTCGGTCAATACTCCATAAACCACGCCTTGGTTAAGATCTGTTGCTCTCAATCCCCAAGTACGGCAAGCAAACTGAATATTATGACTGTCGTGAACTTTACTGAGGTGATAAAAACTCCCAGGTTGTTTGGGATAAGGAAGGGTGTCTTTACGACCATTATGCTCAATGGTGATATAGCCTTCTTCGATATCAATATTCGGAGTACCATACTCACCCATCGTTCCAAGTTTAACTAGATGACAATCGGGATTATGCTCTTTGATTGCATACAGTAAGTTCAGTGTGCCAACTACGTTATTGACTTGGGTTAGAACTGCATGTTCGCGATCGATCATTGAGAAGGGAGCCGATCGCTGTTCGCCAAAATGAACCAGCGCATCAGGTTCAAAACAACGAAATGTACTCTGTAAAAATTCGTAGTTAGTTATATCGCCAATAAACAAGTCAATCTTCTGACCAGAGACAGCTTGCCACTTATATATCCGCTCTTGAATCGAGGCGATCGGCGTAAGGGTAGCGACACCTAACTCATTGTCCCAATGTCGGCGAACCAAGCTATCTAAAACACCAACTTCATAACCTTTATTGGCAAGATGTAAAGCTGTAGCCCATCCGCAATAACCGTCACCACCAATTACCAGTACTTTCATGGATTCTGTATATTACAAAAACTTTGAGTTGGAGTTTCAAGATTAACCCTATCAGGATTTGTCTCATTTGTGATGTGCAAGACCGAAATTTGTTAAGTCCTATGTATTCCGAAACACATAGAGCAATCTACTGATCAGGAGAACCCAAAACCCAAAAAAGTAGTTAAGGTGCGAAGCACCTTATAGCAATAGCTAATCAAAACCCAGAAGAGTGTTGCGG
>CAIJEA010000078.1 GCA_903819605.1 uncultured cyanobacterium
GCATTGCTAAACCAGTTGTAGACAGGCATTAAAGTATTAAGATTGCGATCAATTGATTCTGTTAGAAAAAGTTGATTAGGGCGAGTGCCTAACGCAATAAAGTTTAAATTTTGTTCGTCTTTGCGAGTTTTACCTTTAATAATAGAGCCAAATTTTATAGTTGTTTTTGTTGGATTGGAGTCTTGAATAGAAGTAAATCTCTCAAAGTACATTATCTCTTTCTTCTTACCTTGAGGAATTCCATATAGCCATTCTTCTAAAATTTGCTCTCTATTTAGAGTAAATCCGTAAGAATATTGAGAACCTTTGCAGGTAAAAATAAACTCGAATTTACTAGGATTTTTGCTGCAATCTCCTAACTTAAATGGATGTATAGCAATAGTTTGATTGCTTCTAGTTCCTTCTAGCACTAGATTTTGAGCAAAAGCTATAGCTTTAATGAGATTTGATTTGCCTGCGGCATTAGCTCCATAAATAGCTGCAATTGGCAATACAGAGCGACCTTCTCCTGCTTCATTTTGAGCAAGATGATCACTATGCTGATTATCACTATTAACTGCCACCATACTAAAAGTCACTTCATCTCTGAAGGACAAAAAGTTTTGTATGGTGAATTGAATCAGCATTTTTTAATCAGTCTATTGAAAATTTAGGTTGATTATAATTTATATTCTCACTCAAAATAACAATCCTAGAGAAAAAATCTCCTGAATTGACATTTCGAGTAATATTTTTGATAAAGCAACCACTATTTAAGGTTTCACAATCAAAATACCGTAAGCATCAGGATTGAGATATTTACGAACGGCGGCTTGTATGTCCTCTTTGGTGATGGATTTAATTAAATCGGGATAATTCAAAGCTGGCTCTAGCGAACCAACAATGCGATCGTAATAGCCATAAATACCTGCACGTTCCTTCGGTGATTCATTACCAAAGATAAAGCGATTACTGACTTGAACGCGAATCTTAGCTAGCTCCTCATCGGTGACGGGAGTTTCGTGCAATTGCAAAATATGTTCGCGAATAGCTTGCTCTACGATCGCTACATCCTCAACATTCAACTTTGCAAATACTTGGAATGTACCTTGCCAACGCATTGCCGAATTGCTCACAGAAATGCGATCAACGATGCGTCGATTTTCTCGTAGATCTTGCACCATGCGAGAAGTACGTCCACTCCCAAGAATATTTGCCAGAATGCTCAAGGGATAAGTTTCCGCTAGTTCGACGAGACCGGGAACGCGCCAAGTCATACTAAGTCTTGCTTGCTTCAGGCTAGTATCCGTCACTTCACGCCGCACAATTGACTTAAAAGGTAGTTCGGGCTTGTGCGTACAGGGTGTCGGCTTGTCAGAGATTGGATCTCCCTCAAAATAATCAGCAATTACACCGATCATTTCGGTGACTGGCAAATTACCAACAACCGAGATCGTTATATTCTGTGGTGCATACCATTGACGATGGAACGATCGCATTTGCTCTGAAGTAACTTCAGAAATCACATCGACTGGACCCAAAACCGCACGGCGATAGGGTAACTGCTCGTACACCAGTTCCGAAATATGACGATAAATGCGGCGATCGGGGTTATCTTCACTCCGCCTTATTTCTTCAAGCACTACATGACGTTCGCGCTGAAACTCTTCATCGGGAATACTAGCTTTAAGAACAATGTCTAGCTGCAATGGCGCAAGCTTGGCAAAGTCCTTAGGTGCGACATTTATATAGAAATGTGTATAGTCTTGACTGGTCGCCGCATTAGTATTGCCACCATGAGACTCGATCGCTTTTTCAAATTCTCCCAAACCAAGGCGATCGCTACCCTTGAAAACCATATGTTCCAAGAAATGCGCCATTCCGTTGATGTCATTGCTCTCGACAGCAGAGCCAACATCAACCCAAATACTGAGGTTAACCGCATCAACGGGAACCTGCTCGGCAATGATCTTAATCCCGTTGGGGAGAGTATGTTGCGTCGGCGCAGTAGGTAATTGCACCGTTGCAACTTGATTTGTAGCTTGATCAGTTGGAACTTGATCAAGAGCAGCTACATCTAACCGACACGGAATGACGATCGCTGGCATGGCAAATTAAGGTTTTTACTAAAAGGTGTTTTCGCATGTATAAAAATTTACAAAGTAAACCTTACACATGCTTAAAAAAATTTACATTTTTTCTAGTGCCTGCAATTTGTAATAAGCTTCTCGCAATGGCAAGCTAGAAGTATCTTCTAGCATAGCAGCAAAATCATAGGACTCTTGGTAAGCGGCGCGTGCTTTTGGCAGATTTCCAAAAGATAAGTACAAATCACCCAAATATCGCTGTACGATCGCCGCCGTTTCCCGATCCCCCATCACCAAAGCCAAGCTAGAGCGATTTTGTAATAATTCTTCAATACGATAAAAGTTAGGGACTTCGAGATACGCCGCGATCAAGCGATCGCTTGCGACAGACATCAGAGGGTAATTACGATGTTGACGAGCGATCGTCAATGCCATGCCATAGTCTTCAATTGCTGATTTGTAATTGTCCAAAGCCATCAGACTATCGCCACTATGAACATAGACGTAGCCCTCACCGATCTCTTCACGAATTGGATACTCTTTGATCGATGCGTAATAAAGCTTGATAGCGGCGAGATGATTGCCGTAGCGTCCCGCAATCAATCCCTTATTGTTTAAAGCGATCGCGGTATTTAGCCCTTGATCGTTTTGAACAGAAAGTCCAAGTGTTTCCCTATTGAGTTTCGTAGCAGACTCTAGCTTGTGCTGGACAATCTCAAAACTTACCAAATTATTCGATCCTTCTAGCTTAGCCCCATTATCTTTTAATGTATTGGCATAGCCTAGCCTTTGGCGAATTGTATCTTGAGCAGGGTTATTTGCACCCATCAGTTCATAGGCATCACTCACTCGCGCCAGAGTATAGGAGATTGCTGATTGGTCATTGACTCGGCGGTAATAACCGATCGCATAGAGCCAAGTTTTAATTGCTTCGCGTGGTTTGCCATCTTTGAGTTGGTCGTATCCAAGATCGAGTAAGCGATCGGCTTCATCCCGCACCGACCGATTTTCTGGATTCACAGTTGTTTGTGCCTGTGTTGGCATTGGTACAACAATAGCCCCCACAAAGGCAGCTAAGATCGTCGCTCCAAGGTTGGCAACCGACATTCTCTGACGTTTTTTAGACATAGCCCTACAATCCTCACCAAAAGGTGCACACATTGTAGCGACATAAAAGCAATTTTTTCTAGAAGTTTTCTGACATTTTCTGACATTACAGTGCTTTGTGCTGAAATTAGAACAAAGAAAAACCTAAAAAGTCGAATGGCGGCGCTTAGCGCCGCCATTCGACATTTTAGGTTTTTCTTTGTTCTAATTTCAGCACAAAGCACTGTAATGTCATAAAATGTCAGAAAACTTCTA
>CAIJEA010000079.1 GCA_903819605.1 uncultured cyanobacterium
CCCCGCAACCAAACCACCATCTGCCGATCGCCACAGCGATCGCCCAAAAGTTTTAACAAACTCTGCTCATCCCAATTCACCGCCACACCTTGCAGAACTTGTTGAAATAACTGCTCATATTCGCGATCGGTTAACGGTACAAGAGACGGCGATCCGTCCGACTTACCACCAAATAAACCCTTCAACCAACTCATCACGCACCCAGCCTCGCTACTTAATTTATGTGTTTTTGGCGATCGCTAAATAACTTAGCCTTGTCTTCGCGCAACCCGTTCCCAATATAAAATTTTAGCAATGCATCTATCGACATATCTCGACTTGCCGCAACTTCTTCAAGCGATGCGATCGCATCAACTGGAATTTGCAACAATACTGCCTCAGTCGCACGTGGCTTGATTTGCAGTTTGACATCCTCTTCAATTTGATTCATATAACTTCCTTTCATTACGAGTAGCAGGACGGGCTGAAATTATGCGCGATCTTTGACCGCGATCGACATACACCACTAGCAACAAGCGCTGCGTCAACGAATATCCAATAATGAAATCACGAATCTCCTCATTAACAGTAGCATCACCACTTTGGTAAAAAGGATCTAAGAAAACCTCTACGGCTTCCTCAAATGTAACACCATGTTTATCAATATTACTTAGAGCTTTGTTAGAATCCCATTCAAATTCATTACCTTGTAATCGATAGACAACATTCATAAACCCGTCTTCAATACGCTTTAATCCGTCATTTCAATAGCTTAACTTGATAAGCGATCGCCCAAAAGTTCTAACAACCCTTAAACCAACTCATCACGCACCCAGCCTCGCTATAAGCCCCTAAAATTTTAGCAATTTTTTCCGTAGGGGCTAAGCATTCCCACAAATGTTTAAGAATTTTTAGATGCCCTCAAATTGGGAATGCTCAGCCCAAAACCTCACACATTAGGAAAAATTTATCGGTAAAAGCAAAGAGGGTTCAGCATTTGCAGATCGAGATGTTTTGTGGAGAGTTTTGCGATCGCGCCTCAAATGTTTATACCTTCTCATAAGCACTAATAAAATCATCCCGCGATATTCCCGATTGAGTACAGATGCTTCTAAGCGTAGAACCCTTTATCAGTTTATGGTTTGGCATAGTTAAAGGAGTCGTGGTTCCATCAGCATTTTGTCTGACCATCGAGATATGCTCCTTCTCCCGTACTATCGAAAACCCAAAACTCTGAAGCACCTTAATTACCTTTGATTTAGGCGCATCAACAGGAAACTTAGCCATTACACACTCGCCTCAGCAACAAAAGCCTCAAGCACCGAAGACTCAGACTCTAAAACGGATCGCCCAAAAGTTTCGACATGAAACAAGATCGCCGATCGCACATCATTAAGAGCCTCTTCATAGGAATCTCCCTCACCAACTACAATCCCTTGAATGCCTAGAGGATAAGCCACATAACCCTCTGGATGCTTTTCCACCACAATTTTGATATGTTTCATGATTAATTAATGTAATTAGAGTTATCTATAATACTAAATACTAACCTTTAGGATCGTATTTAACTCTGGGCTATTTTTTCTAATTATTGACGAAATCACTGGACTGGGCGATCGCCAAATTATTGCCACAAAAAATATAAAAGATTTCTTAAACAGCGATCTCATCTTTCCCAACTTATCCATTCTCAAACCAGAACAAATTGTTAGGAGATAACACTTATGGCAACTTTAACAATTCGACTTCCCGATGATAAACATACAAGATTGAAGGAACTAGCTCAGTCACGAGGAATTAGCGTCAATAAGCTTATGGAAGAATTATCAACTATTGTTCTGACTGAATTCGATACCTACAACAGGTTTAAAGTAATGGCAGCAAGAGGTAATGTCCAAGAAGGTTTACGCATACTAGATAAATTAGATGCAAAAACATGAGTAAGTTTCAAATGTTTGATTCCGTTACTTTAAATTAAGACATTCAGCTTCACTCTGGTGGAATTGCCTCACAAGCGACTAATGGGGAGATTGCAAATATATTTTTAGCGGAAGAAAGTTAAGCATTTACGCGATCGCCTTTTGCGTGGAGAGATTAGCGATCGCTAAATAAACTAGCCTTATCTTCGCGCAACCCATTCCCAATATAAAATTTTAGCAACGCATCTATCGACATATCTCGACTTGCCGCAACCTCTTCAAGCGATCGCTTACCCCACACCAGCAATAACCTGTCCAATATCTTGAGGAGTCGCGCCAGTTGCCAACATTGCCCGAATCAATAACTCAATAGAAACAGAAGCATCACCATTTTCCGCTTTAGCAATCCGAGGCTGACTAGAACTCATCTTAGAAGCAAGTTCACTTTGAGTCATCAATTTTTGCCGACGCTCCTTCAAATTTTGACTAAGAGCCAACTTAATCTCTACCAAAATAGACTCTTCAGGCGTTAACTCCAAAAAATCTGAAACCGTACCAACCTTCCAGCCCTTAGACTCCAAACGCGCTCTTTTATCCAAATCCATCGCATTAATCCTGCTAATCAGCATCGTATTTACTAAGGCGTTTCTTGCAAACTTCAATCACATTCTTGGGAGTAGTTCTCGTTGATTTGTTAAAAACCTCCACAATTACAATTGCATCATCATCAATTCGATAAATGATTCTCCAGTTTTTATCTACATCTCGAATGCGTAACTAATGACAGCCTTCTCCGATACTTGGCATAGGACGAGAATGAGGTAATCCAAGAGACACTCCTTGCTGCAATTACCTGAGTAGAACACCTGTTTCTATCCGTATTTCTTGACTGAAAGGCGGAGTCTTAACTTCTCCATGCTGCAATTGCCTGAGTAGAACACCTATTTCTATCCGTATTTCTTGACTGAAAGGCGGAGTCTTAACTTCTCCATGCAGCCAAACTAAAGGTTTACTTTGATTGCCCATATTTCTTTATATCACATTTGATATATTAACACGGATTAGCCTTGCTTCAAATTTTTAACAACCACTGCTCATCTCAATCCACTGTATTATCTTGCAGAAATAACTGCTCATATTTGCGATCGCCTCGCCAAAATCCAACACCTAAAAAACTCTAGAGGTAGCGATCGCGATACCATGAAAAAAGCCAAAATAATCAAGCCAAAGCCAAAAGTAACTTATGTCGAAAATTTGGGAGTTAGATTTTTATTCCCGTCCCTTACTGGATGCCAATAATAAAAAAGTGTGGGAACTGCTGATCTGCGATCGCGATCGCCAGTTTGAATGGGTGCGTGAATGTCCATCTACTGAAGTCAACTCAGAATGGTTAGCTAAACAACTTGTTGAGTGTGTGGCAACAACGGGGCAAACTCCGATCAAGATCCGCTTTTTCCGTCCTAGTATGACCAATATCATTATTCGAGGCTGTACCTTAGCGGGAATTACGGGACAAGCTTCGCGGCGAGTATTTACGATGTCGGCATGGTTAGCGGAGCGGATGGCAATTATCTATCCAAATCGCGATGGATTTCAAGCCGTTGATCCCAATCCGCTGCCTCTAAAGGTACTAGCCGCCCAAGATCCCAAACCAGTCCCCGATGCTTTGATCAGCGAAAAATGGATCTCGGTATCTCTAAAGGCGGGGGATTTTGCGGATGCCAATCAATGGTCGATGGATTTTAGCGAACTGTTAGATATTGGCAACCTCGATCCTGAAACGATCGTATCGGGAATTATCC
>CAIJEA010000080.1 GCA_903819605.1 uncultured cyanobacterium
TTCCAGTTGATGGTTTAAAACTCCATAAAGACGATTGGTTTCCTTGACGTAGCGATCGATCGCATAGGGAATTTTTTCGGGCGCGTATTGAGAAAAGTGATGATTTTGTCCTGCCATTGGACCTAAACCACTCATTTGCCAGAATAACCACTCCATTACGATTGTGCGATCGCGCAAACTAGTTGGCAAAAATTTTCCCGTTTTCTCAGCTAGATATTGCAAAATTGTGCCAGATTCAAATACTGATATGGCATCTCCAGTATCGGATGGATGGCGATCAATAATGGCAGGCATACGATTGTTTGGAGAAATATTCAGGAAGTCGGGTTTGAATTGATCGCCTACACGAATATCAACGGGACGAATTTCATACTCTAAGCCAGCTTCTTCCAAAAAAATGGTGATCTTATGACCATTAGGTGTGGGCCAATAGTAGAGTTCAATCATTACTTTAGTTCTATGGGTGACTCGTATAATGCTCTTATTGTAGTGCGCCCAAAAAATTCACTTACAGAGCTTTGTACTCAAGCCCAAACCAAGAAAAGTTTTGAAAACGTTGCAAAGCAACGTTTTCAAAACTTTTCTTGGTTCGTTTACTCGGTAATTGCTGTATTAGCCCAAATAGTTCTAACTAGTTCTATTAAACAAAAAAGAGTTGAGACATGAAGTGTCGCAACTCTTTTTTGTTTAGGCTGGTGACAGTCTTAATTAGTGTAAAAACTAGTTTTCTTCATAAACTAGGAACTCACGATCACAAAAAATATTTGCGTTACGGTAAAATAAATATACGTGTAAATATACGTAATCAAACAGAGACACTATTTTAAAAGAATTATCAAACCTAGCGATCGCAATGAAATATTGATATCCTTGTGAAAAAGATATACGTTTAAATATACATAATCCAATACAGGCAATTATGGGAAGGTATTCTAACGAATCAAAAACACAGGCAGAACTTGCCAAGTTTGTTGCCCAAATTTTAGAGGAACCTTTACAGATCAGATTACTAAGCGATCGTGTTTATGAACTCCTCACTGAGGATTTACGAAAACAAAAAGAACGGGTTGGGAGAAATTACGAGGGTAGATTATGACCACTAGCGGATTTACGAGGGCAGCGTCATACGTTACGGCTAATCATTTCTATGTCGAAATGTCACCTGATTCAACAATTGTGGCTTGTTTTACAGAATGTTCTGGATTGAGTGCAAAAGTTAATTTTGAGACTTATTTTGAAGGGGGAAATAACTCTCAACAAAAAATCTTCTTAGGGCATACTTCCTTTTCTGAAATCACCCTCAAGCGTGGAGTAACCGACGATCTCAGTTTCTGGACTTGGTTTACAGCAACAACTTCACGACGACGCAATATCCGCATTTTATTATTTAATCAAGCAGGCGAAACAAGGCAATGCTGGTCTTTAATCGGTGCTGTTCCTGTTAGTTGGCAAGCCCCATCGCTGCAAGCTGATGGTACTAATGTAGCAATTGAAGAGTTAACTTTAGCGATCGAAGGTATGACAGTGGCGACGACTGGTGGTGGTGCTGCTACAGTTGTTACAAGAGACACAACAAATGGTTCTTTCCCAAGTTCTTAAGCCGTGAATGAAAATAGAACAACGCCTGATAGTAACTTGCCTGATGATATTCCCTTAGGCAATTATTCGCCTTTGCTCGTACCGTCAGCCCTAGGACAGTCATTTTTACAACCAAAATTTATTTATCCATTAGGTGCGATTTCGTTATTTAATCCTGAAAATGTAGGTTTTGAAAATAGTTCTGAACCTCTTAACAGTTCCTTTGAAGATTCTCCTTTTTTCGATCAACCGTCACAATCGTCTACACAACCAACAATTGATGCTCAATCAATAAGCGATCAGCCCAAAGTCCAAGCCAAGTCTCTCTCTCGACAAATTGATACAAAAGCTAACCCAAAAGCTAATCCTCAAGATAAGCGATCGCTCAATAATGCGCCAAAGACAACATCAATCCAAAGGAAGCAAAATAACTCACAACAAAGCTTCGTAGGCATCCCTTCGCTCCAATCTATCCAAGAGATCAAAGCAAATCCTTCACTAGACAACGATTCTCAATCAGTTCAAGCATCGAGTATATCTGAAGATATATCTATTCAGAGAGTTCCTGACCTACAAGTTATAGATAATTCTGACTTAGAAAGTGGCGAAATCCAACAAGTTCAAAGATTTTCTGAGCAGAATATTGATCGACCTTCTATAGATAGTTCCATTTCAGACAACGATAATGTTCAACCAATTCAACCAGTTCAACCAGTAACTAGCGCTTCGACGTTAGATTCTTTAACTTTAAAAAGCGATCGCGCAGAAGCGATTCAGAGAAAAGCGGAAACATATAATCCTGATATCTCTAAGATTAGTGCCAGCTTAGAGGGCAATGTCCCACAACCACAAAGAGATGTTACTTTGGATGCTGTGGCAGAAGTTTCGCAAAGTAGCTCTCCGCAACAAGTTCAAAGAGATTTGGATAATCGGTCAGCAACTATTCAAAGTTCGCAGATTAAATCAGCTTCTGATGTGCCTGTCAAAGAGAGAAATATTGAACAAAGCGATTCGTCACAGGTGATTCAAAGGAAAGCAGATATATCTGACTTAACTGTTGCAAAGGATGATATTTCGTTAGATAGCGATCGCAATCAATCACCTCAAGTTGATCCTGATTTACCAGCTTTAGAAATTGACATTGCCCAAAATAATCAATCTGCTCTACAGAGACAAATTAACTTACCTGCTACAGATAGTATTTCTGAAAGTGATAACTCTTTAAGTGAACAAGTTAATTCTATTCTTCCAGTTTCAGATAATATTAATCAAGCTCTTTCTTCTCAACATGTGCAAAGACAAGAGGATCTAACTGGATCTAAAAACGATCCAACTATTCTAGATACTTTGTCACTCCAAAGGAATGCCGAGCCAGATTTCTCTGGCAGCAAGACTGTAGAAAATAATCCCGATCAAACTATACAGAGAACATCTGATTTATCTGTAAGAGATAGTAACCTTTTAAAAAGTAGTGAAAATCAAGATCTTCAGAGGAAATCCGATCTTTCTAATGTGGATAATATCTCAGATAGTTTTATTCAAGAGAGCAAATTAAATTCTAACTTACCTATATCATCTGACCCTATAAGAGATCCTGTCAATCAACAAATACAAACAAAATCTGATGTATCTATAAATATTGATAGCACTATAAATGATAGCCCTCAATCAATCCAAACTGACACTAACTTACCTATTATAAATAGCAAGACTATCGATGCCAATAATACTCAAAATATCCAGAAAAAGCCTGAGATAAATAACACTATCGCAGAAGTAGATTATACTCCTATTCAAAAACAAGCTGACTTATCTAAGGTTGCAGATATTAATGTTAACGAACAGGATCGTAGTCAAGAAATATCCCCTAAAACAGATGAATCTGTTCTTAGCAATCAATTGCCAAGCGATCGCATTCCAGAAGTACAAAGAACGGCTCACTCATCGGTAAACAGTAATATTCTGAAAGATGCTGCACCACAAACAGTCCAAAGAGAATCTGATTTGGCTAGCCCTTCAATTTCTGTAGATAATTTTGAGTTGGCAAGCGATCGCACTTCAGAAATCCGAAGAACATCTGATTTGATAACTCCTCCAATTACCATAGATGATTCGGTCTCGCAAAGTGCTGACAATTTAGAGATTCAAATGTCTTCTGATGTGAGCGATTCTAAACTCTCCACAGATAATATTGTCTTACAAAGCGATAACTCTTCCATAATCCAAAGAGAATCCGACTTGATTAATCCTGTAATTGCCGTTGATAAATCTGTCTCAGAAAACAGTCCAACCCCAGCAATTCAAAGAGAATCTGTTGGTTCTGAAACTGTTGTAGATATTTCTCTCTCTCAAAGTGAGCAAGATTTAGAAATACAAAGAAAATCTGACTTGTCTTTTGTAGATAATAATTCAATAGGCAATAATTCACTAGGCGATCGCAATCCAGAAGTTCAAAGAAAAGCTAATTCGGTGAATCCTGAAATTATTATCGATACTTTGGGCTTGCAAAGCGATCGCACTCCAGAAGTTCAGAGAACATCTGATTTAGTCAATCTCCAAACTGCTGTCGATAATTCAGACTTGCAAAGCGATCCCACCCAAGAAATCCAAAGAAAAACTGATTTAGTAAGTCCTGAAATTGCTGCCGATACTTCGGTGTCGCGAGGAGAACAACTGTCAGAAATTCAAAGAATATCTGATTTAGTCAATCCCGAAATTACTGCCAATAATTCTGTGTCGCAAGAAGATCAAACGTCAGAAATTCAAAGGACGACAGATTTTGCTAGCCCTGAAAATTTTGTCGATAATTCAGACTTGCAAAGCGATCGCTCTCCAGAAATTCAAAGAAAAGCTAATTCGGTGAATCCTGAAGTTGCTTTTGATAATTCGGTCTTGCAAGGTAATCGCATCCAAGAAACTCAAAGAACAACTGATTTAGTAAGTCCCGAAATTACTATCGATACTTCTGTTTCGCACGGAGAGAAAGCGTCAGAAATCCAAAGAACACCTGATTTTGTAAGTCCCGAAATTGTAGTTGATAATTCTGTATTACAAGGCGATCATATCCAAGAAACTCAAAGAACAACTGACCTAATAACTCCCATAATTGCTGCCAATAATTCTGTGTCACAAGAAGATCAAACGTCAGAAATTCAAAGGACGACAGATTTTGCTAGCCCTGAAAATTTTGTCGATAATTCATACTTGCAAAGCGATCGCATTCCAGAAATTCAAAGAAAAACGGATTTAGTAAGTCCCGAAGTTGCTGGCGACAATTCTATCTTGCAAAGCGATCAAACTCTTTTAGCTAGCCCCGCAGCTTTTATCGATGATTCTACATTGCAAGGTGATCGCATCCAAGAGATTCAGAGAACATCTGATTTAGTCAATCCTGAAATTATTGTCGATAATTCCGCTTTGCAAAACGATCGTATTCTAGAAGTTCAGAGAAAACCTGATGTAGTCAGTCCTGAAATTGCTGTCGATGATTCTGTATCACAAGGAGAGCAACTGTCAGAGATTCAAAGAGCCTCTGATTTGGCTAGTTATGAAAATTTCGTTGATAATTCCGCTTTGCAAAGCGAGCAAACTTCTTTAGCTAGCCCCGCAACTTTTATTGATGATTCTGCATTGCAAGGCGATCGCACTCCAGACCTCCAAAGAACATCTGACTTAGGAAATCTTGAAACTGCCGCCGATAATTCCGTATTACAAGGTGAGCGTAATCCAGACCTCCAAAGAAAAACGGATTTATTGAGTTCCGAAATTGCTGTCGATGCTTCTGTATTACGAGGAGAGCAAACATCAGGAATACAAAGAACGTTAGATTTGGCTAGCCCTGAAACTTTTGCTGATAATTCTGTCTTGCAAGGCGATCGCACCCAAGAA
>CAIJEA010000081.1 GCA_903819605.1 uncultured cyanobacterium
TTCTTGTTGGCACGCTTGTACCAATTCAACGATGGGGAGCTTATCAACGGACACGGAGTTAGAGGGTGTATACCCTCCGATGCTGGTTGACCAAGATAGGCTGTAACTCATCAATCAATCGCTCCTGCTGGACTTTAATTTGCACAAGATTCAAGAAATCTATTTCTTCTATATTCTCTTGCGCTCAAGTTTCAGGACGAAGCATTAATAAAGTTTGTTCCTATCAAAACATAGCTTTATTTGACTTATACACAGGGCTAAGCAATCTTCAGTTTTGTCTAGATAGCATTCCGCTATGCTTACCAAAATATGAAATTGCCATCCGAATACGAGCAAAAAAGATATTTCAAGAGGGATAATAGCAGTTAGTCTGTATGTTTTTGAAAATTCATCAATTTGCTTGCTTTTTTATCTGATTTTTTTCGCCTAATTTCTTTATCTTGATTTGATTTATGCAGCGATCGCAGTGGATATCAGTTTTTACAGGCATTGTTGCCGTAATTTTGGGTTTGGGTTATTTGATTTTGGTACAAGTACTAGATTGGCGCGGCGGCGAGATGTTGCCTGCTCCTGTTGATTTGTCCTTTCTTTTTTAATAGCTAAGTAGCCAGTTATGCTAGAAAAAAAGCAAACTCCAAAAGAGAGTTGCGGCGCATCGCGCCGTAACTCTCTTTTGGAGTCTTAACTATATGACTAGGATCACTATCAAATTCGTGGGTTTAATATATTTATAGAGAGTCGCGAAGCAACTCTCTAAATAAGTGGGTTTTATGAAACTAACCAGAAAAGGTCATTACAGTGTTAAAGCAATGCTCGATCTGGTAGTTTGGGCAAAACGAAAACCTGCGTCAGTGCGGGATATTAGCGATCGCCAATCAATCCCTGCCCCATATTTGGAAAAAATTTTAATTGCCCTACGAAGAGCAGATTTAGTTGAGTCAGTTCGTGGGGTGCAAGGAGGATATCAACTAAAGCGATCGCCTAAAGATATTTCCTTAGGTGAAATCTTATCGGCAGTCGGTGAAGATACTTATCCACTGCCTAGACTAAAGCCGCAGGAAAAACTAGCCTCTGATTGGGTGACCTTTGCCCTCTGGCAAAGGCTTGATCGCAAACTCAAAGATGCTCTTTACAGTATTTGTCTGGAAGATCTATATTATGATGCGCGTAGTTGGCAAGCATCACAAGGGCAAAGCTCAGGATTCATAGTCTAGTAGAGTTAATCGCAAAGCATTACCTCTTACTTTTTCAAGTTTTAAGCGGACTTGGAACGAATTTGGCGCATTAAGTTTGCCATCTCAATCGCCCCCATCCCAAATTCCCAACCTTTGTTGCTCTTAATACCAGCACGCTCCAAAGCCTGTTGCATCGTGTCAGTAGTCAATACACCAAAAATAATCGGTACACCTGTCTGATATGAAGCCGCTGCAACTCCTTTAGAGACTTCATTTGCCACATAGTCAAAATGAGGAGTGTCACCACGAATTACAGCACCTAAGCAAATAATTGCATCATAGCGTCCAGAAACTGCTAATTCCTTTGCGACCATTGATATCTCAAGGCTGCCAGGAACCCATGCATAATCAACTTGGCTACCATTCTCCGATACATCAACACCATGGCGTAAAAGCGAATCTTGACATCCTTGGAGGAGCTTACCCACGATCAGGTCATTAAAGCGAGCTACCACGATCGCAAAGCGTAAACTATCTGTATTAGTAAAGCTACCTTCAAAAACAGTCATAGAATTAGTCTTAGAATCACAAATAAAATATTAAAAAAATAGAGGCGGCATTTTGAGCCACCTCTAATATTGTCTAATTAGGCTACAAAAGCATTCAAAATGCCAATGACGATAACGAATGCTAACCAGATTAAGGAGCCAAGAAACAAGAGAGGCTTAGTTTGGTTCCAAGAGCTAGGAGATGCGTAAGCAACTGGCACACCAATCACCAAAACGAAGGAAAACAGTACAAAAGCTGCCAATAAAAGTTGGAATAGAATAGTCACTTTTTTAAACTCCGAGTACTAAAACAAGACAATAAAACAAATCCTTTACACCAAATTAGCAGAAAATGCGTCTCTCTCAAGGTGTGAAGCAAATCGTGCTTAAGCATGATTTGCTTCACACTGGATTAAAGAGCGCCTGCGGCGGTGCGATCGAGAATCCCTTCAGATAAATGGGTAGTGATATTACCAGATTGCAAAATCGGACTACTATGGGAGCCTTGAGGGTAATCGATCACACTTACACCACCATTACCTTGCTTGAACACCCAAAATTGTTCGGGCGTAAAGCCAAATAATAAACAAAGGATGGCTTTGTTGACAGCATCGTGGGCAACAACTAAGGCGGTCTCACCTGCGGGAACTGAATCGACAATTTTTTGCCAAATTATTGCAACGCGATCCCAGACCTGTTGTAAATTCTCACCTTCAGGCATTTGTACAGTTTCTGGTTGTGACTGCCATAGGGCTAATTGCCCTGGAAATTCAGCTTCGATTTCATGTTCAAATTTGCCTTCCCATAAACCATGAGAGATTTCTTTGAGTTCATCAAACAAATCGAGTTTGATGTTCGGGTGCTTGCTTAAAATTTCTAAAGCTGTATCTTTGGGGCGCAGCATTGGACTGCTAAAGGCTTTGTCAATTCTGACTTTTGCTAAAAACTCACTAGCACGTCTCGCTTGAGCATGACCATTGTTATTTAGGGGAACGTCAATTTGACCTTGAAAACGCTTTTGGCGATTCCACTCGGTTTCACCGTGACGAACCAATAATAGACGTGGCCCATTGTGGTTCTTTTTGGTAGGTGGTAATGGGCTATCGGAAATAGATTCAAGATGGCTTACTAGATTTAGAGATTCTAGCTGCACACCGTCAGCAAGAGCATCGCCTTGAAAGTTAAGGACGCTAATAGCGCAATTTGCTTGCTGGATATTGTGATAAAGCTTAACTGGGATGCCGATCGCTGAGCAAATGAGTGCTCGATTGATACCGCTATGACCAACTAACAAGATTGTCTTGCCTTGATGGTTATGTAAAATCTCAGCCCATAAAGCTTTAGCTTGCTCGAATAGATCGAGGATGGGAAAGCGATCGCCTAATTGAAATTGATCTGGTGCGTTTTGCCAGTCATGGTGTTTTTCAGGAAATTGTTCTTTAACATCTTGAGCGATCATCGACTCCCACTCGCTGAGATCGATTTCCAGTAAGCCTTCACTTGTGCGTAAATTAGGCGGGTTAAAATTTTCAGCCAAGATAAGGTTTGAAGTATGCTGTGCGCGCACTAAAGGACTAGCGTAGGCAATATCAATAGAAAGGTTTGCTAAGGCTTTTCCTGCAAGCTTTGCTTGTTGTTTGCCCTTGTCTGTCAGTATAGATTGCAACTCTGGGTTATGGTAATTACCCCGCCCTTGGATTTTGCTCAGGATGTTAAAATTAGTTTCGCCGTGACGAACTATAACTACTCGCGTACTCAGAACATTACCCTCGTCTTCTTAAATTTTGAGAGAGGACAAAGCCTTTTCTCAATTACAATTATGCAATATTAAAACACTATTAAGAAATTGTAACGCTCAATGCTGCGCTATAATACTACAGTACGCTTAAGATAGCTGCTAGCTAAAATGCATCTAGCTGCTGATTAAGCGACCAAGCTTACTCACCATAATCATAAACTTGAATCATCAAGTACGCTGTTTTACCTACAGGCTGAATGCTGTAGGCAAATGGTGTAAGCACCTTCTAGATAGTCTAATAAAAGCCAGTCTAAGAAATAACTTAATTCTTTTAACGAAACCCCAACAAATCTCCCATCAACTATAGTCATACTGCATCGTAATGAGTATTGCTCTCTCAGACTAATGGTCATAGGCGACGCTTATCATCAGGAATCTGCAAAATTTTTAGAATTTAGTTTATAGACAAAGTAGATAGTAAAAGCTAATTATTTTGCCTATAAGTTAAGAGCGACATAGTTTTTGGTATCTAAACCATTCCGAACAAAGTGATATGTCTGTTTATCGTACTGTCAGAGCAGGCACAGAAGTTGGTTACTAGCTCGGTACATAGCTAAGTAGCTGATTTACGATAGGGACAATTTGCGATCGAAATTTTTTCTTGCTTTCGTTATTGGTATGTTCTGTTTTGAAGCCTCTCTCTACAGCTCTTTGAGCTTGTTTATAAGGGGCTAGAAAATATTCTTTTTACACCAAGGTTAGAAAAAATATTTTCAGGTAGGTTCTTAGGCTGGCTCTTTTGAATCGAAGAAATTCTGAGGAAATTGAATGCCAAAGCAAATAATTATTGCCGAGCAGTATCGAATTGCTGCCGTTTTTAGTGAAGATCAAATTGAGGAAATTGTTGTTGCCGCAGGAACTCACCAAGTTGGGGATGTCTACTTGGGTGTTGTCGAAAATGTTTTAACCAGTATTGATGCGGCTTTTGTAAATATTGGTGATGGCGATCGCAATGGCTTTATTCATATTACTGATCTAGGTCCTTTAAAAATGCGGCGATCGTCTGGATCTATCAGCGATCTAGTTGTACCGCAACAACGTGTGTTGGTTCAGGTTATGAAAGAACCAACGGGTAACAAAGGACCCCGTCTGACTGGAAATATATCTCTGCCAGGACGTTACGTAGTTCTACTACCCTTCGGTCGTGGGGTGAATCTATCTCGCCGCATTCGCAGTGAGGCTGAGCGCAATCGTCTTCGCGCACTTGCGATTTTGGTAAAGCCTGCGGGGATGGGCATTTTAGTGCGGACTGAAGCTGATGGAATGCCCGAAGAGCAAATTATCGAGGATCTTGATAATTTACAGCGTCAGTGGGAAGGCATTCAGCAGGATGTTGCAACTACACGTCAGCCGACTTTGCTCGATCGCGAACGTGACTTTGTGCAACGAGTGTTACGCGACCTATATAGCGATGAAGTCAATCGGATCGTTACAGATACAAGTGACGGGTTACGCCGAATTAAGCAACACTTGCTCGGTTGGAGCGATGGCAAAATCCCCAGTGGGTTGATGCTTGATCATCATCGCGAGCGTACACCGATCTTGGAATATTTTCGAGTAAATGCTGGTATCCGTGAAGCGCTTAAGCCTAGAGTTGACCTGCCTAGTGGCGGTTATATCATCATTGAGCCAACAGAAGCATTGACCGTAATTGATGTTAACTCTGGCTCATTTACAAAGTCTCAGACCTCTCGCGAAACTGTATTGTGGACAAACTGCGAAGCGGCTGTAGAGATTGCCCGTCAAGTGCGGTTGCGTAATATTGCAGGCGTAATCGTGGTGGATTTCATTGATATGGATACTCGACGCGATCAGTTGCAGCTACTTGAACATTTTAATAAAGCTCTGAGATCGGATAAGTCACGCCCTCAAATTGCTCAACTCACTGAACTTGGACTAGTCGAGTTAACTCGCAAGCGCCAAGGTCAGAGTATTTATGAATTATTTGGTCGTCCTTGTTCTGCTTGCGGTGGACTGGGACATTTGATGCATTTACCTGGTGAAGCGGCTGGTCAACCAGTTGACTCGACATCACGGACTTGGGAAGCTAAACAATCTAACCAACTTGACTTTACCTCTGAGTACGAAGATGGTGATTCTGACTTAGGTGGAGGACTAGAACCAAATTTGGTTAACCATCCTAGTTATCAAGAACGTGGCAATTTACGTAGACGTGGCAAACGTACATTACTTAAGGATTCGAGGGAAGCGCGTGAGCCAGAAAAAGTTATCCCCGTAGATGTGCGATCGCGGATTGAACCTCGCTTTGAACCACGCGCTGAGGCGCGGATCGAGCCACGGATTGAGCGTGATGTCGTTGAACGGGCGGTTCCAACTAAGCTATCTTTACCGAGTATTACCCAGAGTGTTTCGCCAAGCATTTTGCCAACTAAGTCCATCACTGAGTCTAGTGAAGAATTAGTTGAAATTATTGATGCTCAGCCTGTGGCTGTCCCTGAGAATATTCCTGAGCGTCCTAATAAGCGTGAGATCCGTACCAAGGTAATTGAACCGCCAGAAGTGATTGTGGTTGAAATGACCGAGGAGGAACAGGATGTTTACTCACTCATTGGGGTTTCACCTTTAGTTTTAGTTGATCGCGAAATTAAAGATCCTCGTAACGTGATTGTGACAGTTGCTTTGCCTGGTCAAGCTCCTAAGATTGCTAATGCTGTTAAGTCAAATATTGATGCATCAAGAGAAAGAGAAAGATCTTTTGACGATAGATTTGACGAGTCGGAAGTTACTGAATCAGAATTCGTCGAGCCGAAAGTTGCTGAATTGGTCACTTCTGAGCTAGCACCTGAAGTTATCTCTAACGGACTAACAATAAGCCCTCTTACTGGTAACACTCCATCTAATGGTGTAATTTTGAAGGTCAATCGAGCGCAATCATTTGATACCGTTGATGTAAACGAAAATTCAGATCCGAAAGCTGAGTTTGTAGAAAACTCTAAAGAGTTTGTCCCAATTCAATCTCCAGAAGCCTCACGTCGCAAACGTTCTTCAGCTTCTCAAGTTTAATCTAAGTAGCTAGGTCACACCAAGCGTCACCTATTGTCTTCTAAAAAATAAAAGAGGTGCTTTGCACCTCTTTTATTTTTTAGAAGACAATATCGATTTCAAGCTTTTTGAGATTGATGACATACAACTTATATCCTGAGATTTCTGAAGTAGCGATCGCTAATAGATTGATGTCAATGGGAGCGATCGCGGTAACTTCACCATCAATAATTAGGTTGTTAATATTATTACCCCGTAAATCAAGCAAGATCAAAATAGTTTGATATGCATTGTAGTAGGCAGTAATCGCATATCCCCAAGGTGTTGCCGTCATTATCAAAACCTCATACTGTAGAGGAACACGTACTAACCGATAGGGTTTGAGATCGAGCAAAAAGATATTTTTATGATTACCTGACTCTCGCAAAAGTACTCGATCGTTTGTAAAAGTAGCAATTCCATAATCTATTGGTATTGGTAAAGCCAACCGATACATGATGTTACAGCGCCGCGAAATGACCATCGCTCGACTTTCATTTGTTTCTGGCTTATTGGCGATCGCGACTAAATAATGTTGATGGAAAGCGACAATACAACTTAAATCTCTGGTGGCAAACTCCAAACGCATTGCTCTGCCGTAAACAATATTTCGTATTTCTAATTGTTTACCAGTTGTTACCGCAAACCAGTCACCATGGGGAGAAATCACCCATTTAAAAGGTTGAGATGACTGGTATAGAGACTTGGGCTTTCCATCAACAAACTGATAAATTGATTGCTTTGTACAAACAAATAATGTCTTTTGTACAAATGCGATCGCTTCAATTGAATATTCGGATTTAGCAATTTGTTCTTCTTGATCAAGCGCCAAACTATGCCAATGCAAATGAAAGTTTGAAGCACTATAAAATCTATTTTTCCCCGAACCACTTAATCCGATAATTTTATCAGGTTCTACTTTTTGAGCAAAGTGTAGAGCTTTTTTAGCAAAGGAAATTGTTGCTATACTTTCAGTATCAACACCTATTTTAAGCTGGCTAAAGTCTTCGGCGTGAATTGTATTTAATAAATCCAGTCGCATTTCTCCCGCAGAGGCATATCTGCGTTTTGGAAGTTTTTCTAATGACCGTAAAATAATTGCTTGTAGCGATTGAGGCAAACTATCAGGGACAATTACTCTCTGATTTAAATGGGCATTCATTAACTCTGTTGGCATACCTGAAAAAGGACGCTTACCTAATAAAAGCTCATACAAAATAATGCCAACGGCATAAACATCTGAACCTGCCGAAAATTGACCGTAAAAACGCTCAGGAGCCATGTAACCAGGGGAACCAGTATTGCTGCCATCAGATTCTATTTCTTGACTAAGACGAGCAATTCCAAAATCTGATATTTTAGCAAGCCAGCCACTAGCAGTAATCTTTAACAGAATATTTTCAGGTTTGATATCACAATGAATAATATTTGCCCCATGAGCATGTTCTAAACCCAGCAAGATATCATTCACTAAGTCAAAACACTGCTTTACGGATAGTGCTTTTGTACAGTTCATGAGATCGCGTAATGTCCCTCCCTCACAATAGTCCATCACCAAATAACGGTAATTTTGGTGATGGACAAGCGTAGTGCAAGAAACTATATTTTCATGTTGCAATGTCAATAAAAAACGCAGTTCTCTTAACAGTTTGCTGGTTGAAAATCTCTTGTTTTCAAGCTCTTTAAGCGCAACTAGCTTTCCTGTATCCCGTATACGTGCACACAAAACTTTGCCAAATTGTCCCCTGCCAACTAAGCCCAAGATCCGATATTTAGAGAACTGAGAAGTAACTTTTTCATTCATATTGGCAAAATCATGTCTCAATAACCTTCAAATTAGAAGAGAGTACGCAAAGCGCCCCACGCACTCTCAAATAGCTTAACTACACTCACGCAAACTCTAGCAGGACTTCCTGAAATTATGGTATGGCAAACGGTATGGCATTAGCTTTAAACGAGATACTCAGGATAAATCAAAGTGCAAAAAGTGATGCTGATGCTTTTACTGCTTGGAGTTACTGTCTGGCACTTTAACATTACTGAATTCTGTATAGTTACTAAATCTATAAGTCTTTTGCATAGCTAATCCTAGCTTAGTCTTACAAATAATCTGGGAGTTTTATAAGTGCTATGCAGAGTGGCGCGATCGCCCTGCTTAACATTTCGTTGCAAAACAACTAGAGAGAAGTCCAAAGATTGTCGATATCATGGTAGGAGATATATATAAAACGTAATATTTCTCAGCCAAATCGTTAGTCAAATTTATGAGTCAAGCTTCTGCATCCGCTGATGTCCCTAGCATGGGCCGTCGCCAATTTATGAACTTAATTTTAGGGGGGTCTGCGGCCGTAACCACCCTCGGTGCAGCTTTACCCTTTGCTGCCTATTTTGTACCACCATCTCGCGGTGGTGCTGGTGGTGGCGTTGCTGCTAAAGATGCACTTGGCAAAGATGTAGTTGCTTCAGCTTTCTTGGCAAGTCACCAAGCGGGCGAACGCGAACTTGCTCAAGGACTCAAAGGCGACCCTACATATATTGTTGTTACAGAAAACAGAGAAATTGCATCCTATGGATTGAATGCAGTTTGTACACACCTTGGTTGCGTTGTGCCTTGGAATGCTGCCGAAAACAAGTTTATTTGTCCTTGTCATGGCTCTCAGTACAACAACGAAGGTAAAGTTGTTCGCGGACCTGCACCTCTGTCCCTTGCTCTTGCTCATGCCACAGTTGAAGATGATATTGTGCAATTTAGCACATGGACGGAAACTGACTTCCGCACCAATGAAGCTCCTTGGTGGTCTTAAAACAGTTTTGATAGGTATGTTGCGATCGCGAAGTCTGTACAAAATACTTGTCAAATTTTTTGTAAATTGGTCTTTAATTCAAATTTGAACTTATACATGAAAGAAGCTTTATTCCGTGCCAATCGTCTGTTTGTAGGAGTCAGCCTATGTGTCTTCACAAGCTTAGCTTTGTTATTAGGTATTAGCAGTCAACCTGCTCAGGCTTATCCTTATTTTGCTCAAGAAGCATATAAAAATCCTCGCGAAGCTACGGGCAAAATTGTCTGTGCTAACTGTCATCTAGCTCAAAAGGGAATCGAATTAGAACTACCACAAGCGGTTGAACCCGACTCTGTATTTGAAGCTGTTGTCAAGCTTCCTTACGACCATACCAAGCAGCAAGTATCTGCTGATGGTAGTAAGACTGGGCTTAACGTTGGCGCAGTTTTGGTATTGCCTGAAGGTTTTAAGATTGCTCCTGAAGATCGCTTATCTGAAGAACTAAAGGAAAAAATCAAGGATACCTATTACCAACCCTATAGCGATACTCAAGAAAACATCGTTTTAGTTGGGCCTGTATCTGGTGATGATTATTCGGAAATTGTTTTCCCAGTCCTATCTCCAGATCCTGCTAAAGATAAAAACATTCACTTCTTGAAGTATGCTGTCCATGCTGGTGGCAACCGTGGTCGCGGTCAAGTTTATCCAACTGGCGAAAAGAGCAATAACAACGAATATAACTCTTCTGTTTCTGGTCTAGTTACTCAAATTAGCCCCATCACACCAAACGAAGATGAAGGCATCTACGGTGGCTATGAAATCTCAATCCAAACTACTGACGGCAGCATTGCTGTAGAAAAAGTTCCTGCTGGTGCTGAACTAGTTGTAGAACCTGGTAGTGATGTTAAGGTTGGTTCTCCTCTAACTACCAATCCTAATGTTGGTGGTTTTGGTCAGCATGATGGCGAAATCGTCCTTCAAGATCCTCGTCGTATTCAGTGGTTATTAGCATTCTTTGCTTCCGTAATCGTTACCCAAATTTTGTTGGTACTGAAGAAGAAGCAAGTCGAGAAAGTCCAAGCTGCGGAAATGAACTTCTAAAGTTTAGTTAGAAGATAAGGGTTTTAAGCCCTTTCTCATATCAAGCAAACAAAAAAGCGGCGCATTGCGCCGCTTTTTTGTTTTTAGATTGTGGAAATTTCTTTTTCTTTTTCGGCAGTGACCTTATCGATATTTTTAACGAACTTTTCCGTTAACTTATCTACTTGCTCTTGTTTACTTTTTGAATCATCTTCAGAAATTTCTTTTGCCTTCTCAAGTTTACGAAGTGAATCGATCGCATCACGACGCACATTACGAATCGCGACTTTGCCCTCTTCCGCGAGTTTGGAAACCATTTTTACCAACTCTTTACGGCGATCGGTCGTTAACGGCGGAATATTTAGACGAATGCTACTACCGTCATTATTTGGCGTAAGCCCAATATCTGACTCGGAAATAGCTTTTTCAATTGCTCGCATCGTTGAGCGATCGAAAGGCTGAATCATTAAAGTTGTTGCATCGGGAGAGGAGATATTAGCTAGAGCTTTGAGATGCGTTTCCGCCCCATAATATTCCACGGTAATCCGATCCAACAGCGAAGCATTAGCACGCCCCGTTCGCACACTATTAAAATTGTGCTGGGTCGCTTCTACAGCTTTCTGCATTCGCGCCTCAACATCAGTTAACTTCACAGGAACCTCCAACATAAGTACCAATCGATTCTCCCATGACGACGCGACGAATGTTACCCGTAATACCGAGATCGAACACAATAATTGGAATCCCATTTTCTTTGCACAGCGCAAAGGCTGTGGCATCCATGACACGCAAGTCATTAATTAAGGCATGGTCAAAACTGACGTTTTGAAAACGCTTAGCATTGGGATTTTTCTTGGGATCGCTATCATAGATGCCATCAACTTTAGTTGCTTTGAGGATGACATCAGCATTAATTTCGGCTCCCCGCAAAGCCGCCGTCGTATCAGTCGTGAAATAGGGATTACCCGAACCAGCCCCAAAAATAACCACCCGATTATTTTCAAGGTGGCGAATGGCACGACGGCGGATATATGGCTCAGCGATCTCTTGCATCGCGATCGCTGACATTACTCTTGTCTGGATTGGCTCCTCCAAATGTTCAAAAGCATCTTGTAAAGTTAGTGCATTCATTACTGTAGCGATCATGCCAATATAGTCAGCCGTAGCGCGATCCATACCCTTGTCAGCACCATTAATGCCCCGAAAGATGTTACCTCCCCCAACAACGATCGCCACTTCAATCCCATCCTTAACAATTTCTGCGACTTGTAAGGCAATATCTTGGACAACTTCAGGATCGATACCAAAGCTGCGATCGCCCATGAGTGCTTCGCCACTAAGTTTCAATAAAATACGTTTATATTTCGGGTTCTCATACTTTGTTGTGATAGCTGCGTTCATGTTTCATTCCTACTAATTATTTTCAGCGCGTTTTAAGAGCGATTTATCTAAGCGATCGCTTGTTATCTTGTTCTCTTTCTAAATTAAGACGTATCTACATGCCGTTACAGTTTCTACGGCAAATGGCGTAACTTATTGAAGTTTTATTCCGCAGCAAACTCTGGATTCCGATCGACCTCATAATCGACTGGATACAGAGAAGCATTTGAGAGATCGGTACAATTTAAATTTGCTGCGTTTAAATTTGTCCTTAGTAAAAATGCACTTTTAAAACTAGCCTTATAGCAATTTGTTTTACTAAGATTTGCACCATCTAGATGTGCTCTACATAATTGAGCATCAATAAGAAATGCACCATTAAGATCGGCTTCCTTTAGATCAGCATCATTTAGATTTGCATTGCTTAGATTTGCCCCACTCAGATCGGCTTTTGTTAATAAAGAATCACTAAGATTAGCTCCATACAAATTAGCTCGGGAAAGATCGGCATTGCTAAGATTTGCATGACTTAAATTGGCTTCACTAAAGCTTGCCCCACTTAGATTTGCACCCTCAAGATTTGCTCCATTTAATTTTGCCCCATCTAAGTTTGCTCCTTTCAAAAATGCTTCTTTTAGATTTGCACCTTCTAGGTTGGCTCCGACCAGAGACACACAACTTAAATTGGCTCCCGTCAGGTCAGAATTGACAAGACTTACAGCATTGAGATTAGCACCAGTTAGGTCTGCATCCCGCAGATTTGCCCGTTCCAACCTAGCACCATGCAAATCGGCCTTAATCAGACTAGCACCATTTAGATCCGCCTCACAGAGATTTGCATCACTTAGACTTGCCCGATAAAGCACAGCAGTATTGAGCTTTACGCTATATAAATTTGCTTCATTTAGAGTAGTGCAAGACAAATTGGCTTCACTTAGATTGGCATTAGCCAGATTGATCGCTGTCAAACTGGCTCCACTCAGATTTTCACGATTTAGATCGATTTCACTAAAATCTCGAAAGCCTTTGTTATAACGTTCGACGAGTTCTCCAGCTTTCATCACTCTTCCACACCATATTTTTGTTGATTTAGATATTTTTCGGTAAGTAGCTAGGTGCAATTAAATATAAAACCCAAAAACCTACCCCTTCGTCTGCGCGGGCGGCGCAGGTTTTGTTATGTTTTTTTAATTCCGCCGAGTTACTCAACTTGCAAAGCATGTTTCTAAAAAATCTGCAAAAGTCTTTATTTGTCCGTAGGCAAAATTGCACCCGTCATATTTGCCCCATCTAAATTCGTCCACAACATGAAAGCTCCTTTCAAGTTTGTCCACAGCATAAAAGCTCCTTTAAAATTTGCACCTGTTAAGCTGGCTTTACTTAGGTTGGCGCGATTAAGATTGGCCCGATTTAAACTTGCTCCATTCAATACTGCTTCATCTAGATTAGCTCCAGTTAAATTAGCTTCGTTCAAAATTGCATTGTGTAAATTGGTTCGGATTAGATACGCACCGCGCAGATCAACATTACTTAAATCAGCTCCGCTTAAATTTGCACCCATTAGGTTTGCTCCACTTAAGTTTGAACCGCTTAGATTAGCATTGGAAAGATTGACCCCATTAAGATTTGCACCACTGAGGTTGGCTTTCATCAGAAATGCACCTGTGAGATTTGTCCAACTCAAATCCGCTTCGATCAGGTTTGCTTCATTGAGGTTTGCCCAACTTAGATCGGAACCAACTAAATTAGCCTTTTCCAAGTTAGTGCCAAGTAAATTTGCCCAGCCCAAATTGGCGCGACTAAGAGAGCCGCCACTCAAGTTGGCATGGACAAGATCGACGGCATTGAGATTAGCTTCATTGAGAATTGCGCCACAGAGATCAACGCCATGCAATTCTGCCCCAGTGAGATTTGCTTCGGTTAGATCAACATTGACTAAACAAGCCTGACTTAGGTTTGCACCACTAAGATTTGCCTTGATCATTAATGCGCCAGTAAAGTCCGAGTCACTGAGATCTGCGCCTAGTAAATTGGATTCAATAAAAAACGTCCCGTTCAGCTTTGCGCGACTGAGATTTGCACCATTGAGACAAGCGCTCGTTAACGTGGCAAGGCTAAGATCGGCATTGATTAAAGATGCACTCGTAAGATTAGCAGCATTGAGGTTAGTAGCCACCAGATACGCTTCATTGAGGCAAGCTCCACGGAGATCCGCTTTAGTTAAAAAAGCAGAAGTGAGATTCGCTTCCGATAGGTTAGCTTCAACAAGATTAGCTCGATTTAGATCTGCACCATGGAGAAATGCACCTGTCAGGTTGGCGTTGGCAAGCATCGCATCTGCTAGTTTGGCATTACTCAGATTAACGCGCTTGAGATCGGCTCCCTTGAGATTAATTCCTTCTAGACTTGATTTGGTAAGATTTGCTTTAGTAAAGTCTGTAAAATTCACGCCTGCCTCATTTTGATTCGTTGTACTTGTTACATCTAAAGAAGATTTTTCAACATCTAAGTATTTTTCTAAGGTTGCCTTATCAGGCTTCCTCAGTTCTCCTTGATTTGGTTTGACAAGTTGGCTGCGTCTCAATTTTTAAGAAGTACGGCAAGAAGTGCCACATTTCTTAACTTCTACTCAATCCTTAAGAAGTAGCACCGCTCTTCTTAACCTCTACAATTAGAATACATGAGGAAAATGTGGATGCGATCGCCTTGCAATATTTGGCTTAGACATCAAAGTCACGGCTTTTAATTTGAAGCTTGCTCTGGTTTATGATGACATTTGCGATAATTTCTTGTTTGATATAGCAATTTCTAGCCATAACATAGTTAAATCGATCAATGCACTCTTATGAATTTCCTAAGAGTGGCTAATCTAGAGAATATTTTCGATGACCACGCTAAACCGATCTACTCTTCGTCGCCTTAAAAATCTCAAGCAGTCCAATGCTGTTTGGGAAGGCGATCGCCGTGCCTTACCAGCTAAAATTCGCCAACAGCAAGACTCTTCTAATATTATTCCGCTTCATGCCCCTGGAGGAGAGTCTAAGCCCCATTGTCTTTTGTGGGTAGATGGCTCGATGGGGATGGTACGTTCGATGGATGTGGTGGACTCGGCTGTGGGGCAAGAAGCCTTTGTCAGAGCTTTGTTGCAGGCAATCGAACATCCCCAAAGTCCAGCTCAGCCATCCTTGCCACAGAAGATCTTAGTATGCGATCGCGAACTTCAGTTTTATTTGCGTGGTGTACTTCAAGATTTAGGAATTTCGGTTGAGTATGTTGAGCGATTACCTTTAATTGACGAGATTTTTTCTCATATTTTAGAGAGCTTTTCGTCTAATCCTCCTGTAGTGCCAGATCGGTTTGCGGCGGCTTTGCACAAGCAATCTGAGCAGCTATGGCAGAATGCGCCTTGGAATTCGCTATGGGATCATCAGGTCATTTCGATTAAGCTCGATCGCTGGGATTTAGATACGCTTTATGCGATCGTTATGGGCAAAATGGGTTTGGAACAAGGCGTAATTTTTTATCGCACCGAAGAGTCATTAGTCAAGTTTCGACAAAGGATTGTCGCAGGCAATTCTGATGATGAAATTGAAGAAACATTTTTACATCAAGACTGTTTGTTTAATCTTTTTGAAACGCCTGAGTTGGAAATGGAAGATGACTTTCCTCCGTTTCCCTTCAGGGGCAAGGTGCGAGCTTTACCTGTCGCATCTACGCCAATGAAGCCAATTTATGGCGCATTACACCCTCTTGAAGGTGGCAGACCCTATCTTTATGATGAAGAAGCGATCGCATTGACAGTGGCGCTTGAAGCGCTAAACAAATTTTGGCAACAGTATCATAAGCGCTTGAATTCCAATTTTGGTAATTTGTCTGCTTCCTATACTATTTATGCGCCAAGCTTAGATAGCGATGTCGAAGAGAGCATCAAAGTAGTCATTAAGACCATGCCCGAACTCGCGGATGAGCTTCATCAATTGGTTGACGAAGATGATGAAGATGATGATGCTCCACTAATTTGTGAAGAGCTTTGGCCAGAAAATGCTTTGATTCATATGATGACCTTACCTTGGTCACAAGTAGATTTTTTACGCAATTCGACAATTCATCGGCAGCCATCGGATCAAAATACTGCGCTTATCTCTGCTCAAAAAGGTGAAGGACTGCCTGGGCTAATGATCCAGACTTCACGCCCAAAAGCACTAGATTTGATCGAGCAAATCAAAAGCTTTGATGGTATCAAGTCTTTATGCTTCAATCCTGCTGAAGACATTCTCGGCAATGCTTGTCAACTTGGCTTGATGGTGATGGGAAATGATGATTTACATCTATTTGGGGAGTTTGACAAAAAGGCGCTTAATAGCGAGCATCACAAACGATGGAAGCAACGTGCTAAAAACACTAAGGGAAATATCTGCGTGATTATTGCGATGGGTATTACGGGTGCTTCACGCGGTAATCCTGCGCCACACCACATTTTGGGCTATTACGAAATCAAACTGATCGATGACAAAGAATTAGGATTAGGTAAGTTACGCGCTGAACCCGCCTTTGATTTTGAATTTTAGCTTCGACTTCACTCATCTACCGTTAATTGTTTCTTGCTGGCTGAGCGGCGTAGAAGCCTAATCGTTTAGGACTTACGCAAAAGAACGAAATGTAGGGGCAATTCATGAATTGCCCCTACGATGAAA
>CAIJEA010000082.1 GCA_903819605.1 uncultured cyanobacterium
AGGACTTCAACCAGTCGTCGTTTTAAACCCAATTAATTAAAAAGAGGAAGCTTCGCGTCCTCTTTTTAATTAATTGGGTTTAATTGGTATTTAGCAGCCTTTTTTAGATTTTGCTGGTCAGTTTAGTTAGCAATTGATTAGAACGCTGCAAAAAGCCTTTCATGCTGTCGGCATCAAAGCTCTTTTGCGCCATCAACGCCAAGTCATAGACATGGGCACAAATCAAGTTTGCCAAATCTAACGATTCCGACTTGCCACCAACGAGAATTTGGCTGCTATCAAGGTCGATCAACTTTTCCATCAAAGGATGTGCTGTATTTACCAATAACACATGGTCTTCAGGGAAGCTGACAGTTCCTTGTTGCATCAGTGCCATCATTTCCTGCATCCGACGCGCAGATTCTGGCAATAAAATGATTGCAGGTGGGGCAGAAGCTGCATCTTCAGCTTTAATCGCTTCAGTGCGAATTACCAGTTTTGGTTTATTCAGAGCCGCACGGAAAATATCTTGCAGATGATCGCTCTTAGTTTTATTGGTTTTAGGATCGACAATTTCTGTATTCGATTCTTTATCTACAAGGCGATCGTCGATTTCAGCATCAACCCGCGCAAACTTAATATCTTTAAATTCCCGCTCAAGGAAATTGATGAAATGACTGTCGATAAACGCATCAAAGGTCAGTACCTCTAAACCTTGGTTTTTATGTAATTCCACATAGGTACCTTGGGCGATCGGATCGGAAGTGTAAAACACTTGATTTTCGTGTTTTTCCTTGTTGCGCTCTAGATAAGCTTGCAGAGTGGTGTAGTTACCACTGGCACTCTTGACTTCTTCATCTTCGCTGGTGGTAGCGTAAACCAAAATTTCTTTGATTTGCTGATAAAACTTGTCGCTGTTCATCGCGCCAAACTTCATGAAGATGCTGATATCCTGCCAACACTTCAGAAATTCTTCGCGTGAGTCACTGTAGAGGGAGCTAAGGCGATCGCCTACTTTTTTGGCAATAAAGTCCTGAATCTTGCGAACCTTAGGATCGCCCTGCAAGAAACTCCGCGATACGTTAAGGGGAATATCTGTACTATCGATCGCCCCGCGCAAAGGCATCAAAAACTTAGGAATAACATCATCGCAATTGTCGCTGACAAAAACGTGATTGCAGAACAACTTGATCTGTCCTCGATTTGGATCGATATCCGCCTTCATTTTGGGGAAGTAAAGAATACCCTTAATCACAAAGGGGTAATCCGTATTCAGATGAATCCAGAACAAAGGATCGTCTTGATAAGGATAGAGGTAGCGATAAAATTCTAAATATTCATCGTTGGTAACGGTCTTAGGAGACTTATCCCACAACGCCGTTTGTTTATTAATAACTTCATCGTTTAGCTTGATCGGCACTGGCATAAAGTCGCAATAATTGCGAATCATCCGCTTGATCGAAGCTTCTTCAAGATACTCTTCGGCATCTTCTTGCAAAGTCAGAGTGATCGTAGTACCGACGGTAGAGCGATCGCTGTCATCTAGAGTAAAGGTAGTTGAGCCATCACAGGACCAATGCACTGCCTCAGAGCCTTCTTTGTAGGAGCGAGTATCAATCTCAACATTGCTCGCCACCATAAATGATGAGTAGAAACCTAAACCAAAGTTACCAATAATTTGTTGATCCCCAGATCCACTGTTGGCGTATTTAGTAGCAAATTCTTGAGCGCTAGAAAAGGCAACTTGGTTAATATATTTCTTAACTTCATCGGCGGTCATGCCGATCCCCGTATCCGTGATCGCCAGTGTCTTTTTATCCTTATCGATTGCGATCGTAATTTCTGGCTCCGCAGAATGATTAGTCTCTCCCGCGTAGGACACCATCTTTAATTTACTAATTGCATCTACCGCATTAGAAACCAATTCCCGCAAGAAGATATCGCGTTCTGAATATAAAGCCTTCTTGATAATGGGAAAGATATTCTCGGTATGAATGCTGATCGTTCCCTGCTCTTGCATATCGCGCAAAGCTCCTGAATATTACTAAATGTTACTGAGTATTAATCAGCCCTGATTATACCTAATCAATAGCAACACCCAAGCGATCGATGCTTTCGCGTTCTCCGTACCTTTATTGCTTCGCAAATATGTATGGAGATAGCTGCGCCAAACAAATAATGGTGGCGCGAAGCGCCGCCATTATTTGTTTGGTGTTTATGTCACTTGTATTACTATAACGGTGGCGTAAAGCTTGATCGCTCTCGCTTTGTTTGTTAAGGTTTGCAAAGCAAATCTATACGATTTAAGAACTCTTGTTGAAAATCCCTGTTGCCTCAACTATCTTGATAGTGAAAACTCCTGAGCAAAACTAATAAAAGATATGGCGATCGCAGCAATTATCTACATATCCATATCTGTACTTTTAGTAATCAGTGCAGGTATATTTTTCGTTAAAGCTATCCAGTCTTTAATCCAGAAAAATCCAACTTCCAAACGTCATCAGCAAGATCAAGAGCTATTTTTACGTCCGACCTCCAACGATGCTTTAAATATTTCAAACCGACGGGAAGAGATCGTTGCTATGCTGGAACGACAATTTGCTAGTAGCCCATCATCTGACTCCTAGCATCATGAATAGGTAGAATCAAAGATGACGATTGAATTCCCTATCTCCACTGGAGAGGCTGACTATGTGGCACGCCGCAAGCAACTGCGAAAACAACGCCGCCTTCGTATCTTTCAACGCATTTGGCAGTTAACATCTATTACCAGCCTAACAGGCATTATGTTGTGGATCGCAATATTGCCAGAGTGGCAATTACGCAGCGCTGACCAGATAGAAATTCAGGGTAACAGCCTCCTCTCCAAAGAAATAATCAAAAAAGCGCTACCGATCCAATATCCTCAGTCAATTTTTCAGGTTCAACCGCAGGCGATCGCCACCCAACTAGAAGCCTCTGCCCCAGTCTATAAAGTTTTAGTTTCCCGCACCATTTTCCCTTCAAAGTTAACAATCCAAGTTCAAGAGCGCTTGCCGATCGCTACCTCTACGCGCAATGGTCAGCAAGGTTTTTTAGATGCTGAAGGTATATGGATGCCCGTAAAAGCATATCCCTCAAACATAGTTAAGCCAAATCTAATAGTCTTAGAGCCAACTAATCAAGCAATATCACAGTGGTCAACACTTTATCGTCAGGTAAGTCAGAGTCAGGTCAAGGTTTCACAAGTAGACGCTAGAGATGAATCAAATTTAATTTTGAACACTGATTTAGGCATTGTATATTTCGGCACATACAAGCCATCCCTATTTATTACACAGTTAGAAACACTTGACAGGCTAAGAACATTGCCTGAAATATTAAAATTGAAGAGCCTTAAATACATTGATATCAGCCAACCAACTGCACCAATTTTAGAAATGAATACATCAACAAAAGATAAATCTTCTGAAACAAAATCCTAAATTGTCGTTTTAAGGCTATTATTATTTTTTTCTGGTAGGTTTAAACTTTTACCAAAACTTCTGACTCGAATGGAGTTTAAGCTTAGACAAATCTAGAGGACATTCTGTGAAAACGATTCTATTTATGACATATCTCGATAAATGACATCTCAAAACGACTGGTCAGATTTGAACTCAAATGGTTCAGAAAACGGAGAAGTAGACGTGGAAATGGATGAACTTTCTGAGTTTTCAAATAACTCTAGACTATACCTAGGTCATTCTCACAATCGAATTAAGCAGCAGTTAGGCGTTGATGCAAAAGCGGATAATATCATGTTGGGCAGTGTTGCAAAAATTAAAGTAATTGGTGTTGGTGGTGGCGGCGGCAATGCTGTAAATCGCATGATCGCAAGTGATGTGGTTGGCGTAGAGTTCTGGTCGTTTAATACAGATGCTCAGGCATTACTCCAGTCCTCCGCCTCTAAACGCTTTCAAATGGGTCAAAAATTGACCAGAGGTTTAGGTGCAGGTGGAAATCCAGCGATCGGGCAAAAATCAGCTGAGGAATCGCGAGATGATATAGCCGCAGCCGTAGAAGGCGCAGATCTTGTCTTTATTACCGCAGGTATGGGAGGTGGTACTGGTACTGGAGCCGCACCGATTATTGCTGAGGTAGCCAAGGAAGCTGGAGCACTTACGGTTGGTATAGTTACTCGTCCTTTTACCTTTGAAGGAAGACGACGCGGGCAACAAGCTGAAGAAGGAATTGCAGGCTTGCAAAGTCGCGTTGATACTCTAATCGTAATACCTAACGATAAACTACTGTCTGTAATCTCAGAGCAAACTCCAGTACAAGAAGCCTTTCGTGTAGCTGACGATATCTTGCGTCAGGGCGTACAAGGTATATCGGACATCATTATGATCCCTGGTCTTGTAAACGTAGACTTTGCGGATATTCGGGCAGTAATGGCTGATGCGGGATCAGCAATGATGGGCATTGGCATTGGCTCAGGGAAGTCCAGAGCCAGAGAAGCGGCAATGACAGCTATTTCGTCTCCATTACTAGAAACCTCAGTAGAAGGAGCAAGTGGTGTCGTATTTAACATCACTGGTGGTGAAGATATGACACTTCACGAAGTCAACGCCGCTGCTGAAACAATCTATGAAGTTGTCGATCAAAATGCAAATATTATTTTTGGTGCAGTAATTGATCCCAAGTTAGAAGGCGAGATTCGGATCACGGTAATAGCTACAGGTTTTGCGCCAAAGACACATCCAGCGATCCCACCTCAAATAGCTAAGAAAGTACAGCCGCAGTCTAGAGCCTCAGCGCCGCCACCTCCCAGTACATCATCACAAAGTACTTCACAATCTGAAATCAAACTAAGCAAGCCAGGACTAGACATCCCAGATTTTTTACAACGCCGTCGTCCACCAAAGTAATTAATTATCTATCGTCTGAAACATGCTAATTCGTGCTCAATATTCTGACCTCATAACTGTAGCGATAGCTATTTTAAAAAATTTATCTTGAAAATTTGTCAAATTTAATCGTAAACAGACGTTGCGAATAGCGAATTAGGCATGACAATAAAAGTATGGCTATGTTACCTCCTGATAAATTGCAGTGACACACTTAACGACTACTAGGCACGGACTTCACAAACTACCATCTCTAAATAGCGGTGAAGATCGACTTAGGCTGTTTGCTGGCTCAGCAAACTTGCCCCTTGCCCAAGAGATTTCCCGTTATTTAGGTATCGAACTAGGGCCTATGGTGCGAAAAAATTTCGCTGACGGGGAAGTCTATGTGCAAGTACAGGAATCGATTCGGGGTTGCGATGTTTACTTGATTCAACCAACCTGTCGTCCTGTTAACGACCATTTAACTGAGCTATTGATTATGATTGATGCTTGCCGTCGTGCATCAGCAAGACAGATCACCGCCGTGATGCCCTATTACGGTTACGCACGCGCCGATCGCAAAACAGCTGGACGCGAGTCAATTACGGCTAAATTAGTTGCTAACTTAATTGTGCAGTCTGGAGCCGATCGCGTGATCGCAATGGATTTGCATTCTGCACAGATTCAAGGATATTTCGATATTCCTTGCGATCATGTTTACGGTGCGCCAGTTCTATTGGACTATCTCAGCGAAAAAAGACTTACTGATTTAGTAGTTGTTTCGCCAGATGTAGGGGGCGTAGCTCGTGCGCGTGCTTTTGCTAAGAAACTGAATGATGCGCCTTTAGCAATCATTGATAAACGTCGCCAAACGCACAATGTTGCAGAGGTAATGAATGTAATTGGGGATGTAGCAGGTAAAACTGCTGTGCTTGTCGATGACATGATTGATACGGCTGGGACAATCTATGAGGCAGCTAAGCTCTTAAGAAAAGAGGGCGCTAGACAAGTTTATGCTTGTGCCACCCATGCAATTTTTTCCCCGCCCGCGATCGATAGGCTATCCAGTGGTGTTTTTGAAGAAGTCATTGTTACTAACTCAACACCTGTAAGGCAAGAAAACTACTTTCCCCAATTACGCGTACTCTCCATTGCCGACCTCTTAGGTGAGACAATTTGGCGAGTACATGAAGATACATCTGTAAGCAGCATGTTCAGGTAGCGATCGCCATCAATGCCCTGATTGAGAAATCTGCTATTTCACAATTATATTTAATTTGAGAAAATGTACATCACGATACAAACTACAATTATGTAGTAAGTTTAAGTGAATGTAATCGTTTTTATGTATAGCTATAGTTTCTATATTTTTTTAGGATTAAGTGAATTAAGGTTGAACCAAGAAAGCTCTGTTTCACTTTCTATGGTCATACATTAAAACGGAAGATATATCGTTTATTCCCTTGTAACTGCTCTTTTGACGTTATTTGAAAGTTAACATATGTCATTTAAATTGATTGTGCGCTGGCATACTTTCCTGCGGGCTAGTCATAACCAATTCTCTAGAATTTGATGATTGATGAGGTTTAGCTGATGAGTATCACATCAAATTTGTGGTACTCATCGTCAGGTTAATAAACACTTTACGATGTCATATATTTTGTTTTGTCTTTTATTGTATTTTCGGTTAAAGAGGGTGTATAAGATTGGCTGACCGTGCTCTAGTTGAAGTCTTTCGCGAAATGAATGGGGGAATGTTCCCACCCATGACGGAAACGTTTGAACGCGGTAAGACAATTTTCTTTCCTGGAGATCCTGCTGAACGTTTTTACTTTTTGGTAAAAGGCGCAGTGAAACTTTCTAGAGTTTACGAAGCAGGTGAAGAAATTACAGTTGCACTATTACGAGAAAATAGTGTGTTTGGTGTTTTGTCGTTAATTACGGGTAACCGTTCCGATCGCTTCTATCATGCCGTAGCTTTTACACCTGTAGAGTTACTATCTGTGCCTATCGATCAAGTAGAGAAGGCTCTTAAGGAAGATCCAGAACTCCCGATGGTATTGTTGCGCGGTTTGTCATCTCGAATCTTGCAAACAGAAATGATGATCGAGACTCTTGCTCACCGCGACATGGGATCAAGACTAGTTAGCTTTTTATTAATTCTCTGTCGAGATTTTGGGACACCTTCTACGGAAGGTGTGACAATCGATTTGAAGTTATCTCATCAGGCGATCGCTGAAGCGATTGGTTCTACCCGTGTGACCGTGACGCGTTTGCTTGGCGATTTACGAAAGCAGAAAATGATCGCCATCTCGAAAAAGCGGATTACAGTCCATAATCCGATTGAGCTAGGTCAACAGTTTGCTTAAAGAAAGTAGATGTCAGTGCTTGACTCTTACATCTACTTTACTAATGTAATTGTTGATGCGTTAAGCTGTTTATAGAAAAATATTTAGAGAAAAATATCTGAAATGTACGGAACTTTAAAAGCAATCTGGTCAGTAATAGCCATTTGCCTCGTGGTTTTAATCTTATTGCATAGCCCAAAGAGCGATGGTTTAGGTGGGTTTAGTGGGCAAGCCCAACTTTTTTCGAGTACCAAGAGTGCTGAAACTGCTCTAAATCGAGTTACTTGGTTTTTGACTGCTGCATTCTTGGGCTTAACAGTTGTTCTTAGTGGAGGTTGGTTTACAGCGTCTGCCGTGACTACTCCTCCTGCGGCACAAGTCTCTCCTTCTACAAAGACAGCACCTAACGCACAACCAATTCCCTTAAATTTACCCGCAACAACTCCAGAAAAGCCTCAGCAGTAAAATTAAGTGAACTCCTATTAAATCTAGCGATCGCGCACCTCATAATATTGCTCCCATCAGACTAATAGAATGTATGTAGCAATGTAAGAAAACCCAAATACATAAAGGCGGTGCGAAGCACCGCCTTTATGTATTTGGGTTTTAGCGGTATTACATCACGTTTAAAAACAAACCTAATGGTGAGTTAAAGAGTGCGTTATCAACTTGAAAGAATAACTCTTCAGCATTGTCTGAATTGACAATCACTACATCTGCAAGTTCAATTTTTTCAGATTGAGGCATTTGGCTAGCAATTCTTTCTATCGCTTCATTTTTGGATAGATGATTGCGGTTAATTAGTCTTTTTAATTGTTGTTGATAATCGCAAGCGATGACCCAAGTTTCAGAGACTAAACCTTGCATTTTTGCCTCAAACAATAACGGGATCACCATCACTAAAGTTGATGACTCTAAACGTTTGGCTTCTGAAACTAAAGATTGCTTAACATAAGGATGAATTAATTTCTCTAGCCACTGACGCTCAACCGTACTAGAAAATATAATCGTGCCCAGCTTTCGGCGATCAAGTTGCCCTTGCTCATCAGTGACTAATTTGCCGTAGCGATCGCACACTTTTGATAGACGTTCGCCATTCAAAGCTTGTCTTGCATATAGATCGGCATCTAGGATTGGTAATCCATAGGTATTATGTAAATAGTCAGACACAGTTGTCTTACCTGTAGCAATACCGCCTGTAATGCCGATGATGCGTTGTTTCATAGATTTATTCTAGGTTCAGATTGTCGCGCTGAAAAGGGCAATCTAAAGTTAGCCTATTTATTAAACTTATGGATTTCACCAATTTACTTGGATTTACTGCTGCTTCTTTTACAACTCTTGCCTTTCTACCTCAAGTAATCCAAGTTTGGAGATCGCGATCGACTAAAGATATTTCTTTACCGATGTTAATTACTTTTATTGCTGGGGTTTCTCTATGGTTGATTTACGGGGTTCGCGTAAATGCTGCACCGATCATTATTGCTAATGCGATTACCCTGATCTTAAATCTAGCTATTTTGCGTTTTAAACTTAAGCATGGCTAAATTTCTAAAAAACCAAAAAGTAAAGTTGATTCACCGCACCTCCTTCACTTTTTGGGCTTTTTACTAATGATTGCTATAGACTTTACTGACAGCCATATTAACTTGTTGCCCATAGCATGACCTCTCTTAGTGTATTCTTCTCGACTTATTTCACCCATTTTGTAATGGTGGGCTTAATTTTAATATTTGCGATCGCCCATAGTGGTTTAGCAGCATTACGAATTTGGGCAGAAGAACGCATTGGGGCAAGGTTGTATCGTGTAATTTTTGCTCTCGTTAGTATTCCATTGGCGTTAGTACTGTTTATTTTCTATTTCAATCACCGTTATGATGGTTTGCAATTATGGGATTTACGGGGAATTAATGGGCTTCATGAATTTGTCTTAGTGTTATCAGCGATCGCCTTTCTCTTCCTCTATCCTGCTACTTTTAATTTGGGAGAAGTCGCCGCAATTCAAAAGCCCCAAGTGCATCTTTTCGAGACGGGGATCACTCGTATCAGCCGTCATCCCCAAATGATCGGCATGTCACTATGGTGCATTGCCCATACTCTATGGCTAGGAACATCTTTTGCGTTGACAACTGCGATCGCTTTGGTCGGCTACCACCTGTTTGCAGTGTGGCACGGCGATCGGCGCTTGTTTAAGCGCTATGGGGATGCGTTTCTTGCACTCAAAGAACGTACTTCAGTTTTTCCATTTTTAGCGATCGCCCAAGGTCGTCAACAATTAGTCTTAAAAGAGTTTGTCCGTCCTGCTTACATCGGCGTGGCGATAACAATTGTTTTATTCCGATGGTTACATCCGATTGTGATTACAGCTTCTGCTAACGTCAATTGGTAAAACCCAAATAACATAGATGCGGCACGAAGCGCCGCATCTATGTTATTTGGGTTTTACGTCCTACTTCTTTCCCACAAAAAAATAGACATATAAAACCAAAGATTAGCGTTGCGGCGCTTTGCGCCGCTAATCTTTGAGTGAGAAAGGAGTAAGCAAAACTTGGATTGTCCTAAAAAAGAAAAGAGAGAACATAAAGTGCTCTCTTTTATTTTTTAGGACTAATAAACGGGAAGCGTAAAATGAAAACAGCTACCTTCTTTACCTAATGCATCATCGACCCAGATGTGACCGTAATGGGCAGTGATAATCCTGCGACAAAGGGACAATCCGATACCATAGCCATCAGCTTCCCCATCGCGCTCTAATCGATAGCGCTCCTCAAATACGCGATCGCGCAGTTCAGCAGGAATTCCAGGACCATTGTCAGTAATGCTAACTTCAATTTTTTGAGCAGTACGATGCATGACCGTTAGCTCGATTTGGCCCCCTTCAGGAGTGTATTTAGTAGCGTTGCCCAAGAGATTGATCAGAACTTGACGAATTTTTTCTTGATCGACATAAACGGGGGGAAGGTCTGAGGGAATATCTTTGAGCAACTTTTGCATTTTTCTTTCTAGACATTTACTAAAGTAAAAATCGCTAGTTACACTATGGCAAAGTTGATCGAACTGAATTTTTTGACGTTGGGTACGAAATTGAGCATTAGCCCCACGACCAGCTTCTAGAATATCAGTAATCATATTGTCGGCATCTCGAGCCTTAGAGCGAGCATGTTTGAGTAGCCGAGAAACCATTTGCGGATCGATCCTGTCACCACTTTTCTCAATAGTATCGATCGCCAACAAAATTGCGGTCAGGGGATTTCGTAAATCATGGGCTAGCATTCCTAACACACGGTCTTTAAACCGAATTTGCTCCTCGATTTCAGTTTTCTCTTGTGAAAGGCGAAATACATCATCAGCAAGACGTGCGACTTCATTCATATACTCAATGTTTTGAGCAAGTTCAGGAGGATGATTAGTAGTTTGATCTAGCACCTGCTGTTTCCAAGTTTCCCAGCATGTTTCTAGTTGCTTAAGTATATTTTTCCCCGCAATAGTCTGGCGTGGCAAAGGTGATAGTTTGAGCAAAGCAGGAGACATAACCACTTTAAATAGCTCTGCTAATTGTGGCTGACTAGCAACATTGATGACTTGCAGTTCTGAGCGACATTTGCCGTCGCGTTGCAAAAAAGCCTCTACCTCCTTGACTAATTCCTTTGCTTTGGGGCGATCGTCAATAAATAGTAAGAGTTGCAGTGTTGATTCGGGTAATGTTGAAATAGTCCTCATTGACTTTCGGACTCGCAACGGATTTTTAATACATTCTTAATAATTATATTATTGTTTCCATGCATTTACCTAAACAGCGATGGCAGATTTTCTCTCCACAACCAGATTTATCAGCAGAGATCGCTAATGCTACAGGACTTTCGCCCATAATCTCGCAAATCTTACTAAATCGAAGTATTAATACTCCTGAGGCTGCCAAGATTTTTCTTGATCCAGAGTTAGAAAATCTACCCGATCCTAAGCAGGAATTTCCCGATTTAGTCGCGAGTATCGATCGCATTGAGCAAGTAATTAAGCGTGGCGATCGCATTACGATTTGTGGTGATTACGATGTTGATGGGATGACTAGCACAGCTTTGCTAATTCGGACGTTGCGCCTATTAGGTGGAATTGTGGAATATGAAATTCCCAGTCGGATGACAGAGGGCTATGGGATTAATACTCGCATCGTACAGGATTGTCACGATCGCAACGTGAAATTAATCATTACGGTGGACAATGGAATTGCTGCCTATGAGGCGATCGCCCTTGCAGAATCCTTAAATATTTCTGTAATTGTCACCGATCACCATGATGTCCCAGAAGACCCTAGTAAAATTCCGCCCGCAACAGCGATCCTCAATCCAAAATATCACGTCGATCCCAATTCACCCTACGCCGCGATCGCAGGTGTTGGTGTTGCCTATGTGTTGGCGTTGGAATTAAGCGATCGCTTTGGCAAACGCGCCGAATTAGAAAATCCTTTATTAGAATTATTTACCCTTGGCACAATCGCCGATCTTGCATCTTTAACAGGGATAAATCGCCGCCTTGTCAAAAAAGGTTTACGGTTACTTTCGCAATCTAAAGTAATTGGCATTATTGCCCTAATTAACGAGACGGGAATTGCAAAAGATAAACAAACAGGACTAAAACCTGAAGCGATCGGGTTTGGGCTAGGTCCGCGCATTAATGCAATCGGTCGCATTGGCAATCCCCAAGTAATTATCGATCTGTTAACTTGCGAAGAAATGGGAGAAGCGATCGCTTTAGCGCAGGAATGTGAAGCAACTAATCGCAAGCGTCAAGATCTTTGTAAAGAGATTGAACAGGAAGCGATCGCCTATATATCAAAGCTCAAATCAGAGGGTTTTGATATTACCCAAGAGCGAGTTTTAGTAATAGTTGATCGGGAGGTGCAGGATACTCTCTATCCCTCACCTAAGGGAAATAGAGAGATGTCGTAGCCATTTCTTTATTTGAAAACCCTTACTGGGTTTAGTTTTCAATTCACAAACATTGTAGACACACTTTTGTGAATTGGTATTATAAAGTTTAAGTTAGGTAAAGTTATTATGAACACATTACTCAAACCAGCCTCAAACCAACTAAACACATGGATTAGCGCTACTTGGACAGAATTTGTGGCGATCGCCGATGCAACCGATAGTGCCAAACGCAAAAGCTACTATTACCAACAGCAGATGAGATTTGAGGATATGTCCACAGGTTCCGATCACTCCAACGATCATGCATTAATTCTATTCGCCCTCTCCTTTTATGCCGCCACAAAGCAAATCCCCATGACTGCCAAAGATGGCTGCTCCTACCGCCAAAGCGGAAAAACTGAATTTCAGCCCGATGTCTCCTATTACATCGGTGACAATGCCGATGCGATCGCTTGGGGAACGCGCATCATTGACCTCGATCAATATCCCTTACCCGATCTCGTCATCGAAATATCTGACACCACCTTCAACGATGACCTCGGCACAAAACGCCTGCAATACGAAGAACTAGGCATCAAAGAATACTGGATCGTCAATGTCCAAACCATGAAAATCTACGCCTTTGCGATCGCCCCAGATGGCAGCAGCCATCATATTCGCCAATCCCTAGTACTATCTGGATTAAAACTAGAAATTTTAGAACAAGCGATCGAACGCAGTCGCCAAGAAAATCAATCAACTGTCACTGCATGGCTAATGAAGCAATTCTGATGAGTGCTAAAGATTGAGAAGTTTGCCAGTTTGGAAGGAAGCAACTTAAGGTAGGAGCAAATGGAAATAAAGTCAACAAATTTTAGTTTTTTGCGCGAGCATGATCCACAATTGGTAAACCTTGCTGCCCGCGCTGAACTGTATTTCCATAGCGACAGTAATACCTGCATCATCAAACTGCGGCAATTTGCCGAGCGTCTTGCCCAGCACATCGCCGACCAGAGAGGGCATTATCAAGCAGAAGATGAAGCACAGGTAGATTTGCTAAGACGACTTGAAGCAGAAGGTATCATTTCTAGTAAAGTCTCTAAACTTTTCCATAACATTCGCAAAGGAGGCAACAATGCTGCTCATACAGGCAAAGATGACAGCCGCCAAGCCCTCACTCTCCTCGAAAATGCGCATGAGTTAGGCATCTGGTTTCATCGCGAATTTGGTAATGACAGGAATTTTAGACCAGAGCCATTCGTGCGACCTGTTGCGCACACAGATGCTGAAAACGAGAGACTGAAAAGGGATGCCGAACGATCGCGCCGCGAAGCAGAGGAAAAAGAGATCGCTCTGAAAATAGCTGAAGCACAAGCCCGTCAAGCCGAAGCAGAAAAGCAACGATTGGAAAAAATATTGCGCGATTCGGATGCCGAACCATCTCGCCGAGATGCCGAAGAAAAAGATATCGCCCTGAAAATAGCTGAAGCACAAGCCCGTCAAGCTGAAGCAGAAAAGCAACAATTAGAAAAAATAGCGAGCGAAAAGGAAAAGCAAAGAATAGCAGAGAATATTACCAATCAAATTGATACACCTCCACAAACTGCGGATATTCCCAATCAACCACGAATTCACCCTAAAAATATCGATCTCGATGAAGATCGAACTGGTCAAATTAGCGATCGCAGTGGAAAAGTTAAACCTTCTGCCAAGGAAGAAAAAGCCCTCACCCCCAGCCCCTCTCCCAAGGAGGGAGAGGGGAGCAAGAGAAAGAAGAGCAAAAGAGAGGGTTGGCATCATGGCGTGATAGGTATTGTCGCTTCGCGGTTGGTGGAACGTTATGGTGCGCCTGTATTTATTGGCAGTTATGAAGACGCTGATGATCACGATGCAGCAGAGCCTTCTATCCGCTTCTCCGTGCGGGGTATTCCTGAATTTCATGTTTTTCAGGCGATTGAATATGAACCGATCAAAACTATTCGCTTTAAGGGGGGCGGACATAAAGCGGCGGGAGGTTTTACTATGCCTGCGGCAAATTTGGAGAAACTGCGGCAAGGTCTGCGGGAATTTGCTGATCGCGAGAATATTCTGCCTAGCCACATTAGCCCCCTAATCAATATTGATGTGCGTATTGACCTCAGTGATGTCTCTATGACCCTGCTGCAAGAATGCGATCGCCTACAACCTTGCGGACTTGGCAATCCCGATCCTGTGTTTTATAGCGAAAATGTGCGAGTTCTCTCTCAACAAACTCGCGGTAGAGATAAAGTCAAACATCTTTCTCTAGAACTGGATACAGGTAATGGCAAGATTAAGGCGATCGCATGGCGATGGGGAGAATATTGTCCTGTGCCCGATTATGTGGATATTGCTTACAAGTTACGCGCTAATCAGTGGCAAGATACAACTTCAGTGGAATTGGAAATTATCGGTATTCGAGAGCCAATAAATACGCATATAGAAACCCCAAATAATTCTTCCAAAACCCTGCATCTAAAATACCAACCTGCGCCAATAATTACCAAATCCCCCCAATGGCAAAAGCTGAGCGAAGCACCACGCCCCTTACCACGCCCATTATTGCTCTATGGCTGCGATCGCCCTGCCGATAAGTTTCAAGGCGATGTCGATTGCGATCGCCCAATACGCAATAAAAAGTACGAAGCAGTGGTTTTATGGACTTTACCGCCATCATTCACTCATCTGCAATGGCTCATCGCTACCGCTAAACCCGATTATATCTATCTCGGTTCCCATATCCCTTCAGTTCCTTCCATCGATCAATTTCGCAATCAAGTTCAATCTCTCGATTTAGAGAATATCGATATTCTCAATCTCCTAGATTTAGCCCAGCAATGGTGGATTTCTCCCAGTGCGATCGTCTCGGCTCTGCGAGAACTTGGCTACATCTGCGATTTCCCACCGACATTATCGCTTGATGGAGAACTTCTCAGAATGCAAAAATGGTATGAGATTGCGATCTCCAAGCTTGCGACATTATTTACACAAGATTAGTTAGTCAAAAAGCGGCAATATCTAAAAATTATATGCTCTCTTCATGGATGTACCAACCAAGTTCGCTGAATTGGCTGCACGATCGCTTGGACAAGCGGCGAAAGTCGCGCAATATCCTGTAAGCCTTGCTCGGTTTGAATATTAATACCTTGTCTGTAAATGCTATAGCCCTTAGTACGAGCAACTCGAATCCCACAATAATATTTAGGCTCTAGACCTTGCGAAATAAGCTTTGTGCGCCAAGTTTCGAGATTTTCCTGCTGCTGAATATCATCGAGGTGAGAAATATCAGTAACGCGAAATAAATCGCGATCTAAAAAGCGGCGGCATAGATCGGCAAGCAATCGATCGCTACTATCACTCCATCGGTGAATGTGATAGGCAAATACAACATCATCTGAAGCGAGATATTCCTCACAAGTCAGAGTTTGGGGATCTTGAGTCAGCCAAGCCGTAATAGTGCGATCGGCAAAGATTTCTGCTTCAGAAATTAAAACTTTGGCACGGCGAAAAATTCTTTCTAACAAGAAGCGGGCAGCTAAGTTTTTGGAATGGTTATATACCTGTAAATACATGAAATATCGCACCGTTAAGTAATGCTCGATCGCCACAATCCCCTTGCGACCAACTACTAGGTTTTGCGATATCGGATCGAAACGCAAAGCCAATAAAATCCGATCGATATCTAACTGCCCATATTTTGCGCCCGTGAAATAGCCATCTCTCTGTAAATAATCAAGGCGATCGCAATCAATTTGGCTAGAAATTAGCTGATAGACAAATGGCACAGCATATTGTTTTGTAAATATTTTTTCTAAATCAGCAATTAATTCCGTAGAAAAGTTGTTTAAAACCTCAGCAATTTTGCCGAACTTTAGCAATCGTAAAGTCCATATTTCGTGATTACTTCCAAAAACTTCTTCCGATGCATGACTATAGGGACCATGTCCGAGATCGTGCAGTAATGCTGCTACTAAAACGACAGTCCGATGGGTTGCGAGATAGGGATACTTAGTAGCGATCGCATCAAAAACTTGGCGCGTCAAAGCCATCACCCCCAGCGAATGCGTAAATCGAGATCCTTCAGCTCCGTGAAATGTGACGTAGGCAATATCTAGTTGTCGGATACGCCTCAATCGCTGAAACTCAGCCGTATCAATTAACTGAATTAATAATGACTCAGTGCGATCGTTGCCATCAAGAGTAATTGCACTATGAATTGGATCGTGATAAGTACGAGACTTGCCAAGTAACATATGATTTGAATCTCTGATACGCTGTGACACAAATCACATCGCATTGGTTACTGATATCATAAGTTAATAATAAGATTTAATATTTTGGGAATCATCTCAAAAATACTTATCAAGCTAAAATAGAGCAATATATCTAGTTTTCTGTTCAATGGGCTGAACAGTTACATCTTTCTTAATTCAATCAAAGCGATTTAGGAAAGTTATATAGAAATAAATAGTTGCTACTTAAGGCTTATTTGTACAGGCATAGGTAGTATGAAAGGCAAAATCAATCACGGAAGTTTTGTTTCAATTGCACAGTTAACCGATATTCATTTATTTGAAGATATCGAAAATTCTTTGGTGGGGATTCAGACTGAATTATCTTTTCAGGAAGTTTTAGCTAAGGCTAAGAGAATTTTGCCTCGGATTGATATGTTACTTTTAACTGGGGATTTAACTCAAGACGGCAGTGTTACCTCCTATTCCCGCTTAAGCCAATCCCTTGACGATTTTGGCGTTAATGCCTATTGCTTAGCGGGTAATCACGACGATTTGCCTGTCATGCAAAAACACCTGCCCAGTGAATATGTGCATGTGAATCGATCGCTAGATGTGGGCAAGTGGCGGATCTTGTTACTTAGCTCGGTTGTGGTTGGCGCAGTGCATGGATATCTAGCCCCTTCAGAATTAGCTTGGCTTAAAGACAATCTAAATGCCTATCCCGATCGCCCGACCTTAATTGCTTTTCATCATCCCGCAGTGCCACTTGGCTCAAAATGGATTGACGGCATTTGTTTAGAAAATCAAGATGAATTTTGGGAAATCTGCGATCGCCATCCCCAAGTAGAAGTTGTTGTGAATGGACATGCCCATCAAGATTTTGACCAAATTTATGAAACTCCACATAATTCTGTGCGTTGTTTAGTAACACCTTCAACCTGTGTCCAATTTGAACCGCATAATCAAAAGTTTCAAATCGATAATCAACCACCAGGGTTTCGGCATATACGTCTATATACTGATGGCTCAATAGAAACAGAAGTGCATCGCCTTAATGTTGGTAGTTTCCATCCCGATCTGGCGGCGATCGGTTATTAAAATTCAATTTCCTGATAGGATCGAAAATCGCTTGGCGATATCCATCCTTATCTTTTAGAGCAAATGCAACCGCAGATCATTGTTATCAAAATTGGCACGTCTAGTCTCAGTCATCCTGAATCGGGAGATCTCCAGCTAGCCACGATCGCCAAGTTAGTTGAAGCGATCGTGCATCTGCGTCGGGAGGGGCATAGCGTTGTTTTGGTTTCTTCGGGGGCAGTAGGAATTGGTTGTGGTCGGCTAGGACTGAAACAGCGTCCACGCAAAATCTCTAAAAAACAAGCAGTCGCCGCAGTAGGACAGGGACGCTTAATTAGAATTTATGATGATTTTTTTGGCTCCTTACAACAGCCTGTAGCTCAAGTGTTATTAACACGCGGTAATCTCATCCAGCGACAGCATTATATGAATGTTCATGCAACTTTCCAAGAATTGCTAGAACTGGGCGTAGTGCCAATTGTGAATGAGAATGATACGGTCGCAGTTGATGAATTGAAGTTTGGCGATAATGATACGCTTTCGGCTTTGGTAGCAAGTTTGATTGAGGCGGATTGGTTGTTTCTCTTAACCGATGTCGATCGCTTATATTCCGACGATCCGCGTCAGAATCCCGATGCTAAGCCGATTGAGTTTGTGGAATATGAACAATTGCAAGGACTGCGCCAAGCGATCGGGGAGAAGCAAGCATTAGGTTCCCAAGGTGGGGGAACACAATGGGGAACGGGCGGCATGACCACTAAACTCGATGCCGCCAGAATTGCCTCGGCTGCGGGAGTTCGAACGGTGATTACACGCGGAGCTTTTCCCGATCGCCTGTCGGCAATTCTCAATGGAGAGAACTTTGGCACTCAATTTGCTGCTCAACCAAAGACGGTCAACGCTCGTAAGCGCTGGATTGCCTATGGAATGGTTCCAGTTGGCAAATTATTTCTAGACGATGGAGCCGTAAATGCAGTAGTTCTCAAAGGGCGATCGCTTTTACCTGCGGGAATTACTCAAGTGGAAGGGAAGTTTGAGGCAAATGAATCCGTAAGTTTATGCGATCGCGATGGTAAAGAAATAGCCAGAGGTATCTCTAACTACAGTAATAGCGATATAATTCGCATTCTCGGCTCTCAATCGGAAGATATTCCTAAACTACTGGGATTCGATGGCGAAGAAACCGTAATTCATCGCGATAATTTAGTCAGTCTTTAGAAACTCATCAATTTTGATCGCTTCTTGCAAACCACGCTTGATGCAATCGCCTAGAGCTACACCGCCAATAAAATTAGCGCTGACATACAATCCTTGAGATTTTTGTAGTTCCGCTTCGATGGTTGCAAGCCTTTGCAAATGACCGATTTCATATTGCGGAATTGCCTTATCCCATACATGGACTGCGATCGTCTTAGGTTCCACTTTAGTATCAGGACGGAGAATTGTTCTCTTGAGATCTTGATGCACAGCTTGCACAATTTCTGATTCCGAAAGCTTAGCCAGAGCAGGATCGAGCGTACCACCAATAAAATTAAGTAATAGTTGCCAACCTTCAGGAGCGCGTCCTGCAAATAGACTTGATGACCAAATAGTTCCTAAAGTTCTTACACCTTGAGTACGCGGAATCAAATTGCCAAAACCTTTCATATCGTAGGCAAATTCACTCCTAGGATAGGCAAGCACCACACAGGCAACAGTCGGATAAAAGATTTCGCTCAGGGCTTGGCTAGCGGCGGGTAAATAGTCTTTTAGCAGTTTGGCAGAGACATAGGCTGGCGTACTGAGAACGACCGATCGCGCTGTCACTACCTCTTCACCAGTTGGGGTATCGAAACTGGCTGTATAGATATCACCTTGCTTATCTAGAGCCTTCAAAGTCCATTGCTGCTTAACAGGTGTACCCTGCGCTCTTAACTTAGCAGCGATCGCTTCGGGCAGCATTTTAATTCCCTGACGAAAAGAGCCAAGTTCACCTGCCTTAGTTTTGGGAATATTAGGATCGTTGATCTTTTGGGCTTTACGCTCTTTGCTCGACAATATTGCTCCTGCGAGCAAACCTCCATAGGTTTCGAGTTTGGCAATTTTGGAAAAGGCTGCCTTTGCGCTAAGTCGCTTCGGATCGCCTGCATAGACACCAGAGATAAAGGGAGCAACCAGTCGCTCAACCGCCTGTTTGCCTAGTAACCGTGAAAAGAATTGATCGACAGATTCCTCACCAGCCATCGCAGGACGAGCAAAGCCCATTGCACCAAGGGCGAGACGAATTTTGCCGCCCCAACTCAGGATCTTGGAGGCGATCGCTGTTGGTGGACTCATTGGTAAAGCATTTAACTTGCCATTGAGAAATACAAACCTTGGTAGTTTGCCATCAGCTAAGACTAATTCATCTTTAAGTCCAACTTCGACCGCTAGACTTAATAACTCAGGTGCTGGCTGAAAGCTGTTGGGTCCCTCTTCCCAAAGATAACCCTCATCATTACTAGCCGTGGTAATCGCGCCACCCACTCGATTCTGTGCTTCAGCAACCAATACATGTCGTTGTTTTGAGATCGCCAGTTCATGAGCGATTGTTAAACCCGAAATTCCTGCCCCAACGACAAGAACATCTAATGGTTGATTTGCTTCAGTTCCTTGGGCGGCAGTCATAACTTGAGAGGGTTAAGTCGGTTTAGCAATTCTTAGTCTAGTACAACTCAGTTCCTATTTTTGGACGCTACGTTAAGCACATCTAAGGTTTTACCTGCCTATAACCCTAAACTGAGTGTTGGAACAAGGCATTCAAATATACCTTGGCTGTGCTGCGATAGCTACGCGAAGCGCTGAGGCGATCGCTACCGCCATTTTGTAACAAGAACAAAGATAAAGCTGCTGCAAAAACGCGATCCTGATCCCAGTCAGGATGTGACTCAAGATAACTTTTGAGGGTTTCGTGCAATTCTTCAGGAATCTCGGCAAGTATGCTGATGTTTGTACTCATGCTGAAGCCTCAACTTTTAGACAAGTTTTATAGGAATGCTGCAACCATTTTCAGAGGTCGGGACTTAATTGTGTGGGTAACTAGCAGATCTTGTCAACGTAACAAATAGTCAAACATACATGACAAATAGATGAAAGCCATTTGGAGAAATCAGTCTTATCCTTACTGGTTAAGGATTCATTAATAAGCTAGGGAATAGAGCTGGGGAAACTTTCAAAACCCTGTACTTTGTAAATATATATTAAGGGGATCGCATTAAAATCCTGATTTCTCCAAATGGCTTTCATCTAT
>CAIJEA010000083.1 GCA_903819605.1 uncultured cyanobacterium
CGCCGAGTAAACTCTTCGCCAATTGGATAGACCTTAGGCACATAAAACCAATCAGGGGCTTTAACAATAGTGCGAGAATTAACTGAGGCAACTAACCCAAAGTTAGAGCCAATAAGCATTTCTGGTTGAATTAGTCCTGCGGCTCCTAATGCATCGGTGAGGGCAGCAGCCAAAATCGGTTGTTGAATATTTTCCACAGGATCATCAGGTAATACGAAGTCGGCAGGCAAAGCTTCCCAAGTAATATTTGGCTTGATTTTAATGGGTGAGACTTGGAGAACCATAAAATTGACCTCAACCGCAAAATTTATGTAATTTGCTTTGTTTAGTATAACGTTGGCTGATGATGTGCCTGCGCGGATCGCAGGCACATCATCACTTTTTATTGATTAAATTTAAGCAGCCAACCGATCGCACCACCAGCGATTACTAACCAAGCTGAGTTGATTTTGGGGAACTTGAGGAGAATAGCAAGACTGGCGATCGCTACAGCAATTGTCCAAATATCAATCAAAGTTCCACGCCCTAACTCCCATGCTACGGATGCCATCAACCCGATAGAAGCCGCATTAACTCCGTCAAAAAAACCTGCTGTCCGATGGGATTTTCGTAATTTGGACACAAAAGGATTAATTGCAGGAACTAAGATAAATGCTGGCAAAAAAATGCCAAGAGTTGCAGCGATCGCACCCAGATTTCCTGCCAAGAGATAACCGATAAATGTTGCTGTAGTTAATACAGGTCCTGGGGTAAACTGCCCGATCGCGACAGCATCTAATAACTGCTGTGCAGTCAGCCAATGATTGCGATCGACAAATTCTTGCTGCACAAAAGCTAACAAGACATACCCACTTCCATAGAGGACTGCGCCGATTTTTAAAAAGCTTAAAAATACAGCAATCCAATTTTTAGGTACAACTTCTGTAGCGATCGTACCTACAGAGAGAATGGGGAAAGGAAAAATGAAACTGGACAATGATTTAGGGCTTTTTAGCGAATTCCAATTACGACTTAAGCTTACAAATATACCTGCACCAAGCATTAAAGCAATTTCGTTGGCATTCAGAAAATAAAGAGCTAAAACTAAAATTCCTGTAATCCATGTCAAGATACTTTTTAATCCCGATCGTCCAAGTTTCCATAGGGATTGGATAATAATTGCAATAATTACTGGCTTCACACCATACAGTAGCCAACCGATGGCGGGAATTGTTTGATATTCCACATAAATAACAGCCAATCCCCATACCAAAAACATCGCAGGAACAATGAAACTGGCTCCCGCTACAATTGCACCTTGCCATCCTGCTTGCTCTAGACCGACATGAATTACCAACTCCGTCGAATTAGGACCTGGAATTAAATTGCTGATACTTAATAGATCCAGCAGCTTTTCTCGACTGAGCCATTGTCGTTTCTGAACTACTTCTAACTCGATTTGGGCGATGTGAGCAGCCGGTCCCCCAAAAGCGGTCGCGCCCAGCTTGCTAAAAACAATGGCTAAATTCCATAGTTGATACTTTAAAGGAAGGTGATTGTTTCGATCTTGCCCCTCCAACAAAGATTTAGATTCTGAGTCTGGATCGTTTTTTGTATACTGAGGCATATTTTTTAAAAAATTTGTGAGACATACTGAAGTTTCAGAATTGTTTTACTGTTCTCACTAGTGAAAATATTCTGTACTTCCAAATACCCCATAAAGCCTAAAAAATTCATGTAATAGTTATTCCTGAAGAGCATACACAAAGCTTTATACTTTTTGCATGTATCTCAGAATACTAAGTAGCTTTTGCCTTAAGATTGATATGGTAGATTCGCTTAAATCACAGACAAAACAGCAATTACAGACTCCAGAAATTTCTCATTTAGAGTCATGTAATCAATCTGAACCGATGTTTTACTATTTTGCATACGGCTCCTGTATGTGTCCTGTAGATTTGAAGCGATCGCTTGGCGAAACTGCCCACTACTATGTTGTCGGCGTAGCCCGTTTAAGTGGATATCGCCTTGGATTTTATTACCGATCGCCTCATCGTGGCTGTGGCTGCTTAGATATCGTCAAAGATCCTAATTCCTATGTAGAAGGAGTTCTATATTGCTTACCTATGCGTCTAAGCGATCGGCTCGATATTCGCGAAGATGTTTCGACTGGTGGTTATCAGCATGAACTGATCGCTGTCAGTGTTAATAAAACTGTTTATACAAACGTGCGAACCTATAGTGTCGTGAATAAGCTACCTCGCGAACTTGCCCCTAATGATTGGTACTCTAATGTAGTACTGCGGGGTGCTTCGACCTGCGGCTTAAATGAAAAATATTTCTGGCAATTGTTCTATCACATTTATCAATTACAGTCCTATAACTATCAAGAATGTGGCTAAAAAGTCTTGCCTTTATAAATCGTAGGGCTTATGCAGAAATGACTTCAATGCCTTTTCATAAAACCCAGATAAAGGCGGCGCTTCGCGCCGCCTTTATCTGGGTTTTATGAAAAATTACTACTAAGCCTTAAGCGTCATTAACTCATACAAAATTCTTTCCAATCTTGCTTTACTTGTTGGCTGTACGTTTTAGCATATTCCATTACTTCAACTTTCCATTTCGATTTATTTGCAAAATCAATCAATTGATCGACGATCGCCGAACCTTGTCTACCACTACTTCGCAAATGCGACCAAGCAACTACTTGCCCCAAAGACTGCATTAATTGTTCAGACTGCTCCAACTTATCATCCCATTTCTCTATCTTTAAATGATCGGTTGGACTTTGCGTTGACTGAAGTCCTCGCAAAACATAGGAATCTTCACCGATAGTTACAGCTTGGAGAAAGGCAATTGGGATTGCCTGCGATCGCTTCTGAATCGAAACAATGCGATCGGCGTTGCTCTGCCATTTTGGTTGTTCCCAAATGGTATAGGGCGCAAGAGAGGACGGCAATGATTTCTTCAGATCGAGCAGATAATTGCCATCGGGTGACTCTTTGCCTTCTACAAGTAAAATATAGCGCTCAATCCCCAAACTCCCCTTCCCCGCAATGCGTTGGGCAACATCCAACAATTTAAAAAATTTTGGATTAGGTTGTCGTGAAGCAAAGTTTTCCATGAAATTTTGCACTTTTTGCTTTTGTTTGTCAGAAATTGCTAGAGCCTTTTTATTATCGATTTTAATTGATCTTTTCTGTTTATCTTTGTTCAACTCAGTTCGCTCTTCGAGCAGTTCCTTGCGATTCACCTCAGTTTTGCGAGATAGCATGTCTTTGATAACTTGAGGAGCCGTATCGTCTCCCATCCAATAGGCTTTGCCCTCAGTAATAGTCTTAGTATAGGCAGCGAGTATTTGCTGGCTAAGCTTTTCGGCTATCTCCTGTCCAATGGCAAAGGTTTCAGTAGCAACAAAAATACTGGTCAATAATCGGGCAATTTCCCAAGTACATGGAGCTAGAACAGCCTCATCGAAATCGTCAATATCAAAATAAACTCTACGGTTATCTGCTTTGTAATTTCCAAAATTTTCAATATGGAGATCGCCGCAAATCCAAGTTAGTGGAGCCTTCTTAAACCAAGAATTAATCGGTAAGTCTTCATAAAAAAGATGGCAAGTAGCACGAAAAAAGACAAAGGGATTCTCGACGGATGCTCGCATTGCTGCATATTTTGCGTCGAGAAGCTTGGGATCTCTTGGCTGACTAAGATTAAATTTCTCAATGCGATCGCGAATATTTCGATTTGCCATGAACATCCCCAAAGTTAGTTTAGTCAGCGTCCCATGCTAACCATATTAATTTAATTTACTAATTCCCGTATAAACATTCTCATTCACTAAGCCTAACCAAGGATCGCTTGCTGGTGTTAGAAATAGTTGATCGTAGACGCGGCGATTAAGTGCAGCTAGAGTATTCGTGTCATTATTCAGAAATTCACCATTGGCAAACCAATTATGAATCTGCGCGTGAAACACATACTCATTGCGAACAGTATCCTGTGCGATCGCCCGTTCAAAACTACTAACCACAATGGGCATTGAAGCACTAGGTGATAATTTGCGCTCCATAACATTCAGACTACCTTGATCGAGATATACACGATTTTGATAAAGCCTTGCTAATCTTGCCCAATTAGCATCACTGAGTTTAGAAAATTGAGAAGGCGGCGTAACTTCAGCAAGAGGATCGCCAGCAGTACGGCTCAGAGTAGGTAACTCAACCATTGCCTTACCTACAGTCAGACGGCTTGCCAGCATCGCACTAGCCTTTGGATCGGTAATAGTCAAAGGTAGTAATGGTTGCCATGGTAAACGCAAGCGAGTTAGATCTGCCTGCCAATTTTTTTCTAACTTCGCATAGCGATCGCGATGATATTTAACCAAAATTTCACGTCGCAGGTTCAAATCGCCATTGATATTACGAATAGAGTTAACTACTTTCTCAGCATCTTGGAGATTTTCGATAAAGGCTTGGGGACTATATAACCCCGGAATCGCATCAACTGGACGACCTTCACTGTCGAGAATATAGTGAATGCTATTGCCAGTAAGCGTTTGTTCTAACTTACGACCATCCCCAAAATCAATCGTTACCTTAGGAACAGGTCGCTCGGACTGCCAATGTAAAATAAAGCGATCGCGCAACAGTTGGGATACAGCCGCGTTGGGATACAGCGCTGTTCGGAAAAATCTACTATTGGCACAACTAAGCTCGTCGTTAAGATTGCCCAGTAGACGCAAAGATAAAATCGGCTTACCAGTTTCTTTTGCAGCAATTTTTGCTGCTTCTAAATCTTTGTACCAATACAAACGTGATGCATCACAATCTTTTTGCTGACAAATTGCATCTAACGTTGCTTGCAATTGGGGATTATTTGGTAACTCTTGTTGATAAGCTTTCCAAAATGCATCAACACCCGCATTTTTAAATTCACGTAACTTCGCGATCGCCTCTTGCGATGTTGGCTGATCCTTTGAAGCTGCTTGTTCAACAAGGCTATCCAGATTCATCTGCTCTGATGCGATCGCAGATTGTGGTAAAAAAGACACTGCCGAAATGGCGATCGTACCCAGACCTAACAGAGCAAAACTTGAACTAGCCAGCATTTTTTTTACAAGCATATTAAAAATTTCCCTAGGCTCATAGGTTTGATCTTAATGCCAGACGTATTGACTGTTGGTACTGTTCCCCATAAAGCATAAACGTTAAGCATTCATCTTTTTTTTGCTTTAGTGATTTACTCCCTAAATCATCATAGAAACATAAGTTGAGTCTTAAACTTTCTTGGTTTTGTGTTCTAACATTACTTGCAACGATCCCCGCAAAGATAGAGAATGGTTGCATTCAGAAAAATATGCATATAAAAAAGCCAAGATAATCCGAATAATTTATGAAAAATGTACTGGCTATCATTCTGGGCGGCGGACAGGGAAGCCGACTATATCCCCTCACTAAAACACGCGCTAAACCCGCCGTCCCCGTAGCAGGTAAATATCGACTGATTGACATTCCTGTGAGCAACTGTATCAACTCAGGCATTGAAAAGATCTATATACTGACCCAGTTCAACTCCGCCTCTCTAAACCGCCATGTCAACCAAGCCTATCGTCCCGCTTCTTATTCTGATGGGTTTGTCGAAATTCTCGCAGCCCAACAAACTCCCGATAGTCCAGACTGGTTCCAAGGCACAGCCGATGCAGTTCGACGTTATGCGTGGCTATTAGAATCATGGGATGTCAGTGAGTACTTGATCCTATCTGGCGATCACTTATACAACATGGACTACGAAAAGTTTGTCCAGCATCACCGTGAAACTGGGGCAGACATCACGCTATCAGTGCTACCAGTCGATCAGAAAAAAGCCTCAGCCTTTGGATTACTCAAAACTGATGCTACTGGAAAGGTAATTAATTTCCTTGAAAAGCCTAAAGGTGAAGCACTTGATGGGATGCGAGTTGATACTACTAAGCTTGGTTTAGATGTTGCCACAGCGATCGCGAATCCTTTCATTGCCTCTATGGGCATCTATGTATTTAACAAGCAAGCAATGCTGAAATTGCTTAGTGAAAATCCTGAATATACCGATTTTGGTAAAGAAATTATTCCTGCGGCAATTCACAATTTAAATGTTCAGGCTTATCTATACAACGGCTATTGGGAAGATATTGGAACGATTGAGTCTTTTTATCAAGCTAATCTTCAACTAACTCGTCATCCTGCGACTGGCTTCAACTTCTACGAAACTAAAAAACCGATCTATACTCGCGCTCGTTACTTGCCACCTAGCAAAGTGCATGACAGTAAAGTCAAAGATTCGATTATTGGTGAAGGGTGCCTCCTTAACCAATCGACAATTACTAATTCAGTTGTCGGCATTCGGATGCATATAGATCCCAACTGTACGATTGAAGACACTCTATTGATGGGTTGTGATTTTTATCAGCCTCAAGAAGAGCGTCTGTCAGATATCGAAAACAACATAGTCCCCATGGGGATTGGCGCTAACACAATCATTCGTCACGCAATTATTGATAAGAATGCTCGGATTGGTAAGAATGTGCAGATTATCAATAAAGATCGCGTCCAAGATGTGAATCGTGAAGAGCAGGGTTATTGCATTTGTAATGGCATTGTCGTTGTTGTCAAAAATGCAGTGATTCCAGATAACACGATCATCTAACAAAAAAGAGGCTGCAAGAATTACAACCTCTTCTCTTCTATCGCAATCCTCAATCATTGGTAGTTTTCTAAGTTTGTGGGAGAGCGCACCCGAAGGGTGCGCTCTCCCACAAAGCATTTAGGGTTCCTCTATATAAAAAATAAATCCCTGCTTAGCAGGGATTTATTTTTTATATAGAAGGTTGACTCTTGTGCCATTCCGTTGATTGCTCATAGCCATAGGCAACTTGCAGCAATACATCTTCTCGCAAA
>CAIJEA010000084.1 GCA_903819605.1 uncultured cyanobacterium
GTGATGCAATTCTCTCCGGTTCCCTTAGCGGTTTGGGGCCGTATCCATTGCCAATGCCAGCATCAGTAAAGTGTAGCTGTTGCGCCGGTCATTAAAAATTTTATGTGGATAGTCTGGAAGCATTTGCTGCAGCAAAGGTATTTGATTTTTTAAGTTTATGCGGTAACATTTTATACAGGCAGTAAGGCCCGCAGATTTTACATACCGGATGAGGCACCTGCCACTGCTGAAGAAACCTGTTGGTACATCAAACAGGTTTCTTCAGCCACTGCATCATTTTGTTGTATAATAATTTTTCATCAATGGGTTTGGAGATATAATCATTCATTCCTGCCGCTAGATAACTTGCCTGTGCTTCATCAGTCATATTCGCGGTTACGGCGATGATGTATGGGCGCGATTCTTCACCCCACTCTTCTGAAATTCTTTTTGCCACTTCCATTCCATCCATTTCAGGCATTTGGATATCTAACAAAATTACGTCATAGTGCTTATCTTGCAGTTTAGCTAGCACCTCTATGCCAGTGCTTGCCATGTCAGGCTCATAGCCTAGGATTTGGAGGAATTTTTGCATCATGACCTGATTAAATTCAAAGTCATCAGCGATCAGAATGCTGAGGGGAAGCGCTGCTGACAGCATGAGCTGATTTGAGATTGATGATTGAACTAGCAAACGATCGCTTTGAGGTGGTGAGAAGACTGTCTCAGTATTTGCTTTGCGATCCATTAAGTCTAATTCAAAACTAAAAGTGCTACCTCTGCCAATCTCGCTGAATACGATGATTGTTCCGCCCATCTTCTTGACCAGACTTTGACTGATCGCTAAGCCTAAACCCGTGCCTTCAGATTTCATCTTTTCCTTGCCAACCTGCTCAAAGGGCAAAAATATTTTTTCAAGTTCTGTGGCAGCTATACCTACGCCTGTATCGCTGATCGCAAATTTGATTAGCTCATTAATATTCCCAGATTGGTCAATTGAATGACTCTTGCTAACTGCGAAGGTGATTTCGCCAATATCTGTAAATTTAATGGCATTGGAAATCAAATTTAACAGAACCTGTCTCAATCTTTTTTCATCGGCATAGATGTTTTCAGGTAGATCGGCTGCGAACTGAGTTGTAAAGTTAATATTCTTTTCAGTAGCCTTCATCCTTATCATATCTACCGTGATTTGTAAGAAATTAGTTAGAGCTAAAAGATTTGGCTCGATCGCCATTTTCTCGGCTTCGATTCTGGAGATATCGAGTAGATCTTGAATTAAATAGAGAAGATGCTCGCCCGATTGATAAATAATGCCTAGATACTCCTGTGCATCATTATCTAAATTAGGCATGGATTTTAGGATTTGCGAAAAACCCATAATTGCATTGAGGGGAGTGCGTAATTCGTGACTCATACTGCCTAGAAATTTGCTTTTCGCCCGATTTGCCGCTTCAGACGCAATGATGGCTTCGGACAATGCTTGATTTTGGGTGATGAGCTGTTGCTTTTGGGATTTACGTTCGGTGATGTCTTCGATCGCGATCAAAACCATCTTGCCAACATTGGCTTGAAAGATCTCACAGGCATTTAACAATATGGAGCGAGTGCCAAGATGAGCAAAGGTTTGCGTAATTTCATAATCTTGGACAGAAATATCATGACTGAGAATATCGTTGAGCAGCGATCGCAGTTTGGGAATATTCCAATCACCCTGCCCTAAATCGAAGATTGATTGATTTTCGGTTTGGGTAGGCAGCATCTGGAAAACTTGATAAAAGGCGAGATTTGCCGTAACCACTTTTAGTTCAGCATCTAGTACCAGTAAAGGCTGGCGTAGAGTCTCGACGATCGCTTTGGAATAGTTGCGTGAAGACTCTAACTGTATCGCATTCTTTTTGATTAAATCGATATCAATCAAACTAATGACAACACCATCAATTTGATTTTCGATGGTTCGATAGGGTCTGATTCTGAGGCTATACCAATGCTCTGCGTTGTCTTGGACATCTTGCTCGTAAGGGATGAGCGTATTGATTACCGTTGTAATCAAATCTCTGAGATTAGAAATATTGATATTGGACTGAATATCGCTAAAGGGTCGCCCTATATCACTAGGGATGAGGTTAAATATTTCCTCTGCTATGGGTGTAAATCGGCGGATTCGCAAATCTCCTGACAGCATCAAAATGGGCATATTCATGCTGCTTAGCAGATTTTGCATGTCATTACTGACCTGTTGTAACTGCACATTGCGGCTGCGAAGTTCGTCGTTAATCGTGCTTAGTTCTTCATTGGTGGCATGGATTTCCTCTTTAGCGGTTTCTAGTTCTTCATTAGCGCTCTGCAATTCCTCATTGCTAGACAAAATCTCTTCGCTCGAAACCTTGAGATCTTGATTGGCTGCTTCCTGCGATTCAATGATCGATCGCAAATATCTTTTCGTGCTCTCTAGTTCATGGGTAAGGCGAATTACTTCGAGTTCAGCTTCAGTCTGACGAACTTTACGGGACTTGATTTTGGGGAATGCGTCTAGAGGTGCGATTGCGGTTGGCTTTTTGCGGCTTTCAAATAGTACTAAAAAGAAGCGATCGCTATTGATCTTTAAGGGAATCACATCCAGCTTTACCAAAATATCGGGCTGCAACTCAATCCCATCTTTAGAGATCGGCATATCGTGAAGTTTTGCCTCATGAATCGACGATCGCAAATCTAGCCTTAACTCTGTTCGCGCCATCTTCAGCAAATTTAGGCTTGCCTTACCGGGAGATGGTTCTAGGTAGGGGCTAGTTTGTCCCCGAAATTGCAAGATATCTAGCTCCTCATTGACCATTACCCCCACAGGCGCATATTTGCTCAATACCACCTGATCGGCTAATTGTTCTAAATTAATCTCTGCCGCCGATTCACCTCGTTTGGTTACACTTGCAGGTGCAGACTCATAGCTGCTTTTGACAAAGTTAAAATTCATGCGTGCTGGCGTGATTTTGCGCTTATAAATGCGGTGTTTTTTGTCAATGTTCGTGAATAGCTCCGTAGCATTTCCGATGCCCTCAGAACTGCCTAACATCAAAAATCCTTCTGGATTGAGGGCATAGTGAAAAATTGGCATGATCTTTTTCTGAAGCACTGGTTCTAGATAGATCAGCATATTGCGACAACTGATCAGATCTAGTCGCGAGAATGGTGGATCGCTAGTCAAGTTTTGCCTTGCAAATACGCATGATTCTCTCACCAACTTCCCAATCTGATAGCCATTATCAACAGCGGTAAAAAAGCGACTCAAGCGCTCTGGAGAAACACCCCCCACTAAATTTTGCTCGTAAAATCCTATTCTTGCCTTATTGATGACGATTTCACTAATATCAGTCGCAAAAATCTGAATATGATGTTTGATCGGGCGATCGTCCAAAAATTCCAGCAAACTGATGGCGATCGAATAAACTTCCTCACCCGTAGAGCAACCTGCCACCCAAATCCTGATCGGTAAATCGGGCGATTTATTTTGACAAATTGCAGGGAAAACCATTTGCTGTAAAGCAATAAAAGATTCTGGATCGCGGAAGAAGCTAGTTACGTTAATTAAAATATCGTGATAGAGCTTTTCGACTTCATCGGGATGCTCTTGCAAATACGTTACATAAGCATCTAACTGATTTAAGTTGATCAGTCCCATGCGTCGCGCAATTCTGCGCTTGATCGTGCCTTGCTTGTAATGGCTAAAGTCTATGCCCATCGCATTGTGCAACAGCGCAAAGATCGTTGGCAATGATTCTAAATTTTCTGCAAAAATTGGTACGGTTTCTGGATCGTCCGTCTCGTCTGTCTCATCAATATCAAGTTCGGCATTAGCCTGTCTATTGCCTTGGCTAATATTCACTAATTCCGCCGCAATTTCCGCAGGAGACAGTACAAAATCCACATAACTCGAAGCGATCGCGATCATCGGCATTGTCGGGAATTCGGCGGAGGCAAGATCTTGAGCAAAGGTGATTCCACCTGCTGACTTGATCACTCCTAATCCTGCTGTGCCATCTTCATTACTACCTGACAAGACTATGGCGATCGCCTGACTACCGCGATCCGCAGCCAGTGAGCTAAAAAATCCATCAATGACCATATACTTGCCCCTCACCCGCCGCCGCGGTTCGAGCTTTAAAACGCCTTGATCCAGTGTCATGAGAGTGTTGGGAGGGATGACATACACTGAATTGGGCACGATCTTCATGCCATCCTGAGCTTGATTGACAGGCATCTTAGTCGCTTTCTGGAGGATCTCGCTTAACTGGCTATCATGCTCGGGCGCTAAATGTTGGATGAGGACAAAGCCCATTCCGATATCGGGCGGTAAATTTTTTAGCAGTTGTGTATATGCATCTAGCCCCCCTGCTGACGCTCCAATTGCCGCGATCGCAAATGGCTCTTGCATCTCTATTTCAAACTCTTTCGGGGCACTCAATGAGCCAGATTCTTCTACACTTGATGTTATCTCAGAATTAGAGTCTGGCTCAGAAATCATATTTTCTTATTTTCTTTATCTTTATAAAAAGACTAACACTAATGCTGAGAAACATTCCTTAAGAATTATTAAGAGATACTTGATATTTTTAAGGAATGTGATAAGAGAATGATCCCACTCTTACGCTGTCATGCTCCCAGATAAATATGGTGTCTGCGGCTCATCCGCTTTTGCGGGTCGTTTTTTTTTGAGAATTATATAAATTAGCTGAGAAAAACTCTGTTGACATTTCACTTAGGAAACCAAAATCGCCAATTATTATTGGGGCTTGTCAGTAGTTTGTATAGATCGGAATTTCCTGTAAATAAAACTTCCACAATCAATGGGAAGCTCTCAGTCTGACTCGGTGGACAACTCCAATATGGATGATGCCATTTATCTAACCCAATACTTCATTATTTATATTCCTAAAACAAGTCATCTCAATCACCACAAAACTGCGATCGAGAAACTCTAAAATTTGTGATGGTGATTCCATAAAAGTTAACGAAATCATTAGATTAAAAATGTAGAGGCAATTCATGAATTGCCACTACCTCAAATCGTTTACGATTGCTCTACTTGCTTGATTGAATAATCTGATTAATAACTGACTCTTGAGTTTCTATGCTTTCTAACAAGCGAAATTGTACAAGCGATCGCAAAAGATTATGTTCGGGATATTCCACATGAAAGTAGATGTTTCCTGCTAAATAATCGGTAAAAAAACGCAATCCCAACTCAAATGTAATTACGCGAATTGCATCATAAACATAGGCATAGTCATATTCCGTTAAAAACGATCGCGCTGCTGATAGATATCCCTGCAAAATCCCTTGACATAGTTCCGTATCAAAGCGGACATTCAACCAATCTTCGGCATCTTCCCCCGCAGGATTACAACCCGATCGCAAACAATCGCCAATGTCATAATGGATCAAGCCTGATTTGACTGTATCGAGATCGATGACACTCATAGCCAAATTTGTCCGCCGATCGAACAAAATATTATTTACTTTTGGATCGCCATGCATAGTTCGCAATGGCAATTTACCTGCCGCTTTCGCATCTTCTAAAATATGTACTAAATACTGGCGATCCCTCACAAACCTAAGGCAATGATTAACTTCAGGCGATCGCTTTGTATGATGTGGAGGCTTAATCTTTGCCACAACTTCCTCATATTGCTGCAAATATCGTGGCGTAATATGAAAGCCTTCTAAAGTATTATCTAAGCGTTCGGGTGGTAGATCGCTAGTCAAATTATGGAACATCCCCAACGCATAGCCAACCTCTTGGGCTTGTTCAATATTCTCCATGACATTATAGGACTGTGAACCTTTGATAAAACTTAGCGATCGCCAAAATTCGCCATTCTCAGTCTGAAAATAATCTAGCCCCTCTATAGTTGGTAAGATTCGCGGTATTTCCCATGGGCGATCGAGAGGATCTTTGTCGAGGCGATCGCGCACATGTTCGCTATAAATACGCATATTCCGCATTACTAGCTTTGGTTCGCGAAACACATTTGTATTTATGCGCTGCAAGATTTGCGATTGAGCTTCTATTCCCTGCAAAGAGACTAAAAAAGTATCATTAATATTTCCACTGCCGAAAGATTGAATATTCTCAATTTGTCCTTGCTGAACAAATTTTTTGCCGATCTCTAATAACTCATTGAAACTTTGAAGTGCGTTAGGCTGACCCATGATTTCTGATAATATCGCGGTTAACATATTGGTGCTGACAACCAATTATTATTAACCTTTGCCTAAGCAAAAAATTGCATGAATGTTGAGACTACAGCAATACCTGATGTTTTATTAATTACTCCGAAAGTATTTGCGGATACGCGGGGTTTTTTCTATGAGTCCTATAACCATCAAAAATTTGTTGAAAAAACAGGACTAAACATCACTTTTGTCCAAGATAACCATTCGCGATCGCAAAAAAATGTGTTGCGAGGTTTGCATTATCAAATCGGCAAGCCTCAGGGTAAATTAGTGAGAGCCTTGGTCGGTGTAATTCAAGATGTTGCTGTAGATTTACGTCAGAGTTCGCCCACCTTTGGTAAATCGGTAAGCTACGTTCTAAGTGCTGAAAATTGTCAACAGTTATGGATTCCCGCAGGCTTTGCCCACGGATTTTTAGTTTTATCTGATTTCGCAGAAGTCGCCTATAAAGCTACAGATTACTATGCCCCAAGTGAAGAGCGTTGCTTATTATGGGAAGATCCTGAAGTGGCGATCGCATGGCAACTTGACGAATCCCCAATTTTGTCTGATAAGGATGCTGTTGGCAAATCATTGAAAGAAGCAGAGTTATTTGTATGAATCTAGAATTATCTTCAGAAAAATTCCAAAGGGTACTCGTCACAGGTGGTGCAGGATTTATTGGCTCTAACTACGTGCATTATGCCCTTGCCAACCATCCGACATGGGAAATAGTAGTTTTAGATAAGCTCACCTACGCGGGTAATCTAGATAATCTCAAAGATATTCGCGATCGCATTACCTTCATTCAAGGCGATATTGCCGATCCTGAGGATGTTGAAAAAGCCGTAAATGGCGTGGATGCAATCCTCAACTTTGCCGCCGAAAGCCATGTCGATCGCAGTCTGCGCGATCCGCTTCCCTTTATTCGCACCAACATCGAAGGCACATTATTACTATTGGAGGCGGCGAGAAAACATCAAATCAAACGCTTTCTCCATGTTTCGACCGATGAGGTTTACGGCGATCTCGTGGGCAGCGATCGCCATTCGTTAGAAACCGATGTTTTATCGCCGCGTAGTCCCTATGCAGCATCCAAGGCGGGTGCAGAACATCTTGTTTTTTCCTATGGCATTAGTTACGGCTTAGATGTAGTGATTACAAGAGGCTCCAATACCTATGGGTTATACCAATACCCTGAAAAAATTATTCCGCTCTTCATCACCAACGCTCTAGAGTCTAAATCCCTGCCCATCTATGGTGATGGTTCCGCCGTCCGTGATTATCTCTACGTTGAAGATCATTGTTCGGGCATTGACACAGTTTTACACAAAGGTAAAAGCGGTAATGCTTATAACCTTGGCGCGAGAATGGAGGTAAATGGCATTGAAGTTGCCAAAACTATTTTAGGTTTGCTCGATCGCCCCGAATCCTTAATGCAATCAGTCAGCGATCGTCCAGGACATGACTATCGCTACTCCGTCGATCCTAGTGCTACTGAAGCCCTAGGCTGGCAACGCCAATGGGACTTTCAACGCGGCATGACTCAAACCGTTGCTTGGTACAAACAAAATTCAGATTGGTGGCAAGCAGTCAAAGACAAGAAAGTATTTCAAGAACATTACAACCAGTGGTACGCCCGATGAGTCAACCTCTCAAAGTGGCTCTGATTGGCGCGAATGGTCAATTAGGCTCAGATATCGTCAGTCATTTCTCCCAATGCGATCGCTATCAACTCACCGCATTAACTCGCTCTGACATTGATATTTGCGATGCCAATTCTGTCGATCGAGCTTTGACCAGTCATAAATTTGATATTGTCATCAATAGTGCCGCCTATGTGCGGGTCGATGACTGCGAGCAGGAGGTCGAAAGAGCTTTTAACGTCAATGCGATCGGGGCGTTGAATGTGGCTAGGGCAAGTCGCGATACTGATGCTTTGTGCGTATATATCAGCACTGATTATGTATTTCATGGCGATCGCCAAGTTCCTTACACCGAATCTGATATTCCCGATCCCATCAGCATTTATGGGACATCGAAACTTACGGGAGAGTATCTCGTAAAACAAACGACCCTGCGATCGCTAATTTTGCGAATATCTGGCGTATTTGGTAAAGCAGGCGCAAGTGGTAAAGGAGGCAACTTTGTCGAAACGATCGTTAAAAAAGCTAAAGCTGGCGAGCCCATTAGGGTGGTCAATGACATGTTTATGTCTCCCACCTATACCTACGACGCAGCAAGACTCTTAGACGAATTATTACTGTCAGGTACTACAGGAATTATTCATGGAGCTAATTCAGGTATCTGCTCGTGGCATGAGTTTGCTACCGAGATTCTGAGTTTAGCCAATATCAATCATCCGATTGAGTCAATTCCTGCTTCTGCGTTTCCAACTAAAGCCACGCGACCGATGAATTCTGCCCTCGTTAGCGATCGGCTAGATAGGATTACAACCTTTAAGATGCGATCTTGGCAAGAAGCACTTGCCGCCTATTTAACCGAAAAATCATACCGTTAACTTAAGATAAGCCGCGCTTTGCGTTGCCAATCTTAGCCTTTAGGAAAACATAAAAACATGAAAGCTCTAATCCTCTCTGGTGGCAAAGGCACAAGATTGCGTCCACTAACCTACACAGGCGCTAAACAACTAGTACCTGTCGCCAATAAACCAATCCTTTGGTACTGCATCGAAAGTATTGTCGCCGCAGGTATTACTGATATCGGCATCATTATCAGCCCTGAAACGGGAGATGAGGTCAAAAGTAAAACAGGAAATGGCGATCGCTTTAGCGCAAATATTACCTATATTCTCCAAGACAAACCCGCAGGATTAGCCCATGCTGTTAAAATTGCCCAGCCTTTTCTTGGCGATTCATCATTCATCATGTTTCTCGGCGATAACTTGATCGAATCACAATTGGATAAATTTCTGGCAAATTTTATCCAAAAGCAGCTAGATGCGTTGATATTACTACGGCAAGTTCCTGACCCTAGCGCCTTTGGGGTTGCCACAGTTGATGAGAATGGTAAAGTAATTCAACTAGTCGAAAAACCTAAAAATCCTGCCTCTAATCTTGCCTTAGTTGGGGTTTACTTCTTTAAGCCAACAATTCATGAGGCGATCGCCAATATTTCACCATCTGCTAGAGGCGAACTAGAAATCACCGATGCCATCCAAAAATTAATCAACACTGATAAAAGTGTTGAAGCATCAGAGCTAGAAGGCTGGTGGCTAGACACGGGGAAAAAAGATGATATTCTCGCTGCCAACCAAATAGTTCTCGATGCCAGACTCAAATCAAAAAATTTAGGAGAAGTCGATGCTGATAGCAATGTTAGTGGTCGCGTTGAGATCGGTGCAGGGTCTAAAGTAGTAAGCTGTAAAATTCGCGGGCCAGTGATTATAGGTGAAAATTGTTACCTCGAACATGCTTACATTGGTCCCTATACGAGCATCAGCGATCGCGTCACCATTATCGACACTGATATCGAGCATAGCGTGGTTCTTAGCGATACGAAGATTACAGGCATTCATCAGCGCATAGTTGATAGCGTGATTGGTCAGAGAGTAAGGATGCAAGTTTCCCCAAAGCGTCCCCAAGCCTTACGCTTTCTTGTCGGCGATGACTCTCAACTTGAAATTATGTGACTTGAAATAATGTGAAAAGTAGAATGAGTAACTTTGCAGATCTCTACTTTTTGATCGAAGATCCAGAATGATGCAGCCTATAGAGTTTATAAAGAGATTCTGAGTCTCTTCTGTTTGGTATAATTGCTAAAAAATACTGGAGACAATGATTGTTGAGATCGATGCGCGTAGCTTTACGCAAAACTGAAAAGCTAAAAATGTTGTTACCTGTTAGCGATCGGCAGTGGGCAAAGTATGATTTGCTGAGGACTTTGGTTCGGAGAGATCTAGAAGCGCGGTATAAGGGGTCAGTGTTGGGGAACCTATGGCCATTAATCAATCAGCTATCCCAGTTACTGATTTATATCTATGTGTTCGCGATCGTGCTCAAGGTAAAACTGAGTCTTCATGGTGTGCCAGATAATAATTTCACTTTCGGACTATGGATATTTGCAGGTTTGTTACCTTGGCTATCTTTTGTAGGTGGATTAACACAAGCTGCTAGCTCAGTCATCGCTCAGCCCAATTTAGTCAAAAAAGTAGTGTTTCCCCTCGCTTTATTACCGCTAGTGCCAGTATTGTCAACGTTTATTGAAAGCGCATTTGGGCTGATAGCTTTAATCTTTTTCGTCGCTGTAACTACTCATACTTTACATACTACATTAGTGCTACTACCCTTGGTTTGGTTAACCCAGTTGCTATTAACCTCTGGACTAGGCTATCTAACAGCAGGGCTAACAGTTTTTTTGCGCGACATTCCTCAAACATTGGGATTAGTTTTAAATATTTGGTTTTATATGACCCCAATCATTTATCCTGCTTCGTCAATCCCTGAAGCTTTTCGCAGTTGGGTATTTTGGTTAAATCCGATCGCAGCGATCGCTGAAGTTTATCGAGATATAATCCTAGTTGGAGAAATCAAACATTGGAGTGAATGGGGTGTAGCTTTAGCTATATCTGCTAGCGTGTTTTTGCTCGGATTATCTGTTTATAAGCGTTTGCGTCCAGCCTTTGCTGATGTATTGTGAATATTGAGGATTTCACTGTGGTCAATGTTTCAGAGTTGTGAGGATCAATAGTAAGAGTATGGGAGAAGAAATCGCAATTTCCCTTAAGAATGTATCTAAGTGCTTTAAGCGTTATGATCGACCCGTTGATAGGTTAAAGGAAATACTTTTGCCTAATAAAAGTTATGCACAGGAATTTTGGGCGTTAAGGGATATCTCCTTTGAAATAATGAAGGGAGATACTATAGGCATTATTGGACGGAATGGGGCTGGCAAGTCAACTCTTTTACAAATGATTTGTGGAACTTTGACCCCTACTAGTGGAAAAGTTCAAGTGAACGGTCGAGTTGCAGCATTACTAGAACTAGGTGCTGGATTTAATCCTGAGTTTACGGGGCGTGAAAATGTATATATGAACGGCGCAATCATGGGTCTGTCTAGGACAGAAGTCGATGAACGCTTTGATAATGTTGCTGCTTTTGCTGATATAAAAGATTTTATTGACCAACCTGTCAAAACTTACTCTAGTGGGATGTATGTGAGGCTGGCGTTTGCTTCAGCGATCCATGTTGACCCAGATATTTTAATTGTGGATGAAGCTCTGGCTGTTGGAGATATGTTCTTTCAGGCGAAGTGTATGTCACGAATGCGAAGGATGACGGAATCTGGAGTGACAGTATTGTTTGTAAGCCACGATACTAGTTCTGTTAAGGGGCTTTGCCAAAGGGGAGTTTTTTTAGAAAACGGTGAACTCAAAAAAATAGGAAAAGCTTCAGAAGTAGTAGCTATTTATATAAGTCTTATGCATGGAGAAATAAATCAAGAGTTAAAAAAACATTCGGCAATAGAAGAAGAATCCATAAGAGAAAGGAATCAAGATATTAATACAATTTCTCCTAAGTTTCTAACTTCAAATATATTTGTCTCTCTTGACAAAGAAATACAATTTCCAGACAATATTCATCGTTATGGAGATGGAGGTGTCAGAATATTAGATGTTAAATTAATAAATAGTAATCAAAATATTACAAATTCGCTTGAGTTTAATGAAAAATATTCTATCCAAGTCTCTCTTCGTTTTGAAATTTCATTGCCATCTTTCTGTGTAGGGTACTCTTTCCGAGATTTAAAAGGTCAGCAAGTAGTTGGAAGTGTTACAACTGTAGAAAACGTAAGTTTACCACCTGTTTTGGCTGGAGATACATATATTGTTGAGATAAATGGGATTAATCCTCTACATGCAGGGACTTATACAATGGCGGTTGGAGTAGAACAACCAGTTGTACTTAATCAACAACATATCATTATGGATGTTATTGAAGAAGTTATTGTTTTCCAAGTTAAGTGGCCTGAAGATACAAGAATTCGTTTCCCATCTATGGTTTATATAAAAAATGATTTTAGTGTTTTAAAAGCCTAACTAAATATCAACCTGTCAGAAAGTCAATAAATATTTAAACTGCTACCATTTAGAACAACTAACATAAACATCAATGAATAATCACGAGAAAAAGAAAAAACTTGTTATTGTTGGTGCTGGCGAGACTGGTGAGATTGCCTATGAATACTTTACTCATGATTCTGAGTATGAAGTTGTAGCATTTAGTGTAGAAAGCCAGTATCTCAATACTAACAATTTATTTGATTTGCCAATAGTACCTTTTGAAAATCTAGAAAATCATTATGACCCTGCTTCATATGAAGTGTTTGTAGCAGTTTCTTACACTAAATTAAATAGAGTTCGGACAAATTTATATCAACAATCTAAACAAAAGGGATTTCAACTGGCTACCTATGTTAGTTCCAAAGCTTTTGTTTGGCATAATGTAGAAATTGGTGAAAACTGCTTCATTTTTGAGAACAATGTCATTCAATACAAAGTGAAAATCGGCAATAATGTCACTTTGTGGAGTGGCAACCATGTTGGACATCGATCTATAGTGCGTGACAACTGCTTTATTTCTTCTCATGTAGTTATTTCTGGCTATTGTGAGGTTCAGGAAAACTGTTTTTTGGGTGTCAATAGCTGTTTAGCCGATCATATTAAGGTTGATAAAGATAATGTAATAGGTGCTGGAGCAGTTATTACTAGAAATACTGAATATGGAAAGATTTATACGGGCAATCCAGCCCAACCATCAAAAGCAACTAGCTTAAAACTTTTTAAGATTGACAAGTAAAAGCTAGCGTACAAACCAAAAGTACTTTTTAAGAAACAAGATAAACCTATGGTGTGGCAAAAAAAAGGGAAAATATTTAGTCCTGAAGGCAATATAAATTGGGCAAAGCACTCATTTATGACACCTACGCCTTGGCAGCTAAATAAAGATACTATTCGTATCTTTGGTGGGATGCGAGATGATTTAGGTGTTAGTAGGATTGGGTATATAGATGTTGACAGTTATAATCCAAAAATCATCAAATATGTTAGTAAAACTCCTGTACTGGATATTGGAATACCGGGAAGCTTTGATGATAATGGAGTCATATTGGGAGATATTATAGCTAAAGATAACAATGAGATTTACATGTACTATGTCGGATTTCAATTAGTTGAAAAAGTTAAGTTTTTAGCTTTTACTGGA
>CAIJEA010000085.1 GCA_903819605.1 uncultured cyanobacterium
ATAGGAGTGAATGTTGTGCCTGAGAATGAATTGACAAATTTCCCATTCTCATAGCCAATTTTCTGATCGCCATTATTAATCAGTAAATCGGCATCACCTTCTAAGAAAACCTGATTAAACTTCGGTGCTGCATTTGTATTTCCCTTGGTTGATGTTTTGTCAGAAATAGTTGCAGCAGCCTGTTCTTCTAAATCGCAGAAATTGCAGACTTGGCGCTCGTAGCGCGGCGCAGTTGGCGTTAGGGTGAGAGTTTTAGTTTCAGCATCTCCCATATACTGAGATTCAGGCTCATCGGGGTTAGTAGAGGCAGCATATTTCCAAGTATTTGCATTGCGATCGATTTCGATTTTACGCTCTATTTTGGGGTGATTATTGTCGTATACCATCACCGCATATTTACCATCACCTAAATCTCCTACTGCATAGGGAGTAATCGCATGTCCTCCTTTAAAGCTGGGTTGATAGATACCCATAGTATAGGTTTCACCAATACGAGCATTCGGCTTCATTGAAGCTAGAAGCGTATCTAGTATTTCAGATGGAGCTTTATCTTTCATCTCGCTGGTTGCAGTCGGTGGTACGTATTGAGTGGCAAACCAATATGCAATCTCGCGCTGAAGTTTTTCATTCCCCTGTAAAGATAAATCAGGTATATTACCAAATCCACTTGCCTTATCTTTATCAGCATATAAAATTAAACTAAGTGCCGCCATTCCCTCACAATGTCCGCCATTCATGGATTTATTAACTTCTTCCATCCACTGCTCGGCTGGAGGCGTAAGAAGGCAAGGTTCTCCTTTAGTAGCACAGACGTTGTTCCCAAACATCTTTTGCATTTCCACAGGAGAGAGATTCTTAATGCTACTGTCCTTCCCGTAATTCTCGAAGCTAAAGCCATTGGCGGCTGGGCGAAAACCCAGATCTGCTTTGAGCGATTCGGCTGAGAGTGATGTCGATGTTATGGTTTTATTGCTATCTGACGGAAGCGCTCCTTTATTGGACGTAGTAATATTGGATTGACAACCAACTAAAGTAACGATCGTAGACATAGCAGCGATCACCAAAAATCTAAACAAACGATTCAACAATATAACGATGCTGATCTTTTTGTGTTCTCGCATGTGGTTTCAAATATTTTGAGTAATCCTGATAGGTGAGTCTACTCACAAACTGTTAAAATTTTTCAAGGTTTAAATACATTACTTTACAGTTTTAGTCATAAAACTCAGACAGGATCGCAAATAGTGAGAATTGCCGTAGATGCGATGGGTGGGGACTTTGCCCCACGCGAAGTGATTGAAGGAGCAATATTAGCTCAAAATCAATTAAATGTAGATATAGCGCTAGTGGGCGATCGCGATATTCTCGCGAACTACCTAAAGCAGCATAACTATAAAGAAAGCGATCGCCTAGAGATCGTCCCCTCAGAAGGCATCATCGAAATGGATGATGAACCACTGGAAGGATTACGCCGCAAGCCTAACTCCTCAATCGCTGTTGCGATGAACTTAGTCAAGCGCAAGCAAGCTGATGCCGTGGTTTCGGCAGGACATTCTGGTGCCGCAATGGCAGCCGCTCTTTTACGTCTAGGGCGTTTACCAGGTGTAGATCGCCCTGCGATCGGAGCATTATTTCCCACACAGGTTCCCCACAAGCCAGTCCTACTACTTGATGTCGGTGCAAATGTAGACTGCCGCCCCAAGTTTTTAGAGCAATTCGCCATCATGGGATCGCTTTATAGTAAGTATGCGATCGGCATCCAAGAGCCAAAAGTTGGCTTGCTAAATATTGGTGAAGAAGCCTGTAAAGGCAACGAACTGGCTATTCGCGTTCATCAAGCTCTACAGGAAAATCCTCAGATCGTATTTGCAGGTAATGCTGAAGGGCGCGATATCCTCAAAGGGCAGTTTGATGTAATCGTATGTGATGGCTTTGCGGGCAATATTGTACTGAAATTTGCCGAGGGCGTTGGGAGCGCAGTAATGCAAATTCTCAAAGAAGAAATACCTAAAGGTTGGCGCGGAAAGCTGGGTGCGTTAATTCTGAAACCTAATCTCAAAAAGGTCAAAGAACGTATTGATGCTGACGAGTATGGCGGTGCTTTGTTACTTGGTGTTGCAGGTATTTGTGTAATTAGTCACGGTAGTTCCAATGCCATCAGCATTCGTAATGCCATCCGTGTTGCTAAAGATGCGGTTGATAACGAAGTCCTCGATCGTATTCGTGGTCAAATCAAGCCTAAAGTATCTGTCCCTGCTGATGACACCCCTGATGATCCACCAACTTAAGTCCTAGATGACTTACAGGATTGTTATTAAAAGTTTCGCTAAGCCATGCTTTTAATAACAATCTTCGTTTTAAGGCATTGCAAAGCAATGTAAAAACTATATCCAGCCATTCAGATCAAATACAGCTCATGACTAATACTGAATCTTCTCTTCTTGGAGTGCGTTTTATTGGTAGCGGTTCCGCCGTCCCCGATCGCATACTCACCAATAACGATCTCGCCCAGATGGTTGATACTACCGACGAGTGGATTGCCTCACGGACAGGTATTAGAGAGCGTCATATTGCCAATGGAGAAGAAGATTCTGTGGCTAATCTTGCGGCTCAAGCAGGTCAAAAGGCGATCGCGGCAGCAGGGTTAAATCCAGCCGATATTGACCTCATAATTTTGTCCACATCGACCTCCGATGATTTATTTGGCACAGCAGGGCGAGTTCAGAAAATATTAGGGGCAGAACGCGCTGTAGCCTTCGATTTAGTAGCGGCTTGTTCAGGATTTGTATTTGGATTAGTCACGGCTTCTCAATATATCCAAACGGGTGTTTACAAAAATGTCTTGATGATCGGAGCTGATGTGCTTTCGCGATGGGTAGACTGGCAAGATCGACGTACCTGCATTCTTTTTGGCGATGGCGCTGGCGCATTAGTTTTGCAAGCTAGTAGCTCAAACCGTCCTCAAAATAACTTATTAGGTTTTGAGATGCGTAGTGATGGCAAGGGTAATGATTTCCTCAACATCAATTATTCAGGTCGCAGTACCTTTGAACCAATTACGATGAACGGACAAGAGGTTTATCGATTTGCGGTGCGACAAGTGCCAGAAGTGATCGAAAAATCCCTACATAAGGCAAATCTGGATGTCCATGACCTTGATTGGTTGATTCTGCATCAAGCAAATCAACGCATTATCGACGCTGTAGTCAATCGTTTTGGGATCGATCCTGCTAAAGCAGTTAGTAATATGGGCAAATATGGTAATACTTCCGCCGCATCAATCCCGATCGCCCTTGATGAGTGGGTACAAGAAGGTAAAATTCAAGACGGTCATCTAATTGCGATCGCAGGTTTTGGGGCGGGATTAAGTTGGGGCTCTGCTGTTTTTCGTTGGGGCTAAACAAAAAAGGAAAGCGCAAAGTGCTTTCCTTTTTTGTTAGACCTTTAAGCGATTTTTGGGAATCCATTTACTTAGTCCCTTTAAGTTATCTCGCCAAGTCACACAATCGCGAATTTCCTCAGGCAAGAGACTTGCCATATATCGTATTTGGGCTTTAGAAAGAGGCGATCGTCCACAGAAAAATGGATGCCGAGGACGACGACTACAATAGCCAAAAAAGATTGCCGATCTTCCAAACTTAGTTGGTGGCTTCCCACGATGGAAATAACGCGCAGTATCCACAAAAATTACAGTTCCGACCTTGCCAACACAGCTTTTATGCCAGTTTTCATGCATATGTTCGGGCAATATTGACAGAACCTCATTATGCAGAGCCGTCTTATACTTGCGTATATACTCGGAGTGCAATGACTTGACTAATAATTCATTAGCGGCTGGAGTAACACATTCAAAGGGACCTCCATCTTCATTTACATCGTTGATGTAAACGCCGATTTTAATCATCTGCCAATCTTCCTTGTCTCGATGCCATTTTCGTGGACCAGTTTCCTTGGAATCAGGAGGACTGTAATAATAAGACAAACCGTCGTAACCCACAGGTAGTTTGAGATAGCCCTCAACAATACGCAAAAGCTTTGGATCTGCGCCCCACAAAAATAATTCTGGATAACGCATAATCTGTTCTGCATTGGCTGTTAACGTATGCTTACCCTCAAAAAGTGGGAGTTCAGCATTATGCTTGAGTTCATCTGAGATTTTTTGAGCAGCACTAAAAAAACGATCGGTAAGTGGAATCGATAACTCTTCTAAACTTGAGACTGATACTCCATAATTTTCGAGGTCTTGGACAATTTTGTACTCTTCAGAAGTCAGAACATTTAGGGAAGGCTTATATTCGCGAATAAATTTTTGATAGCGCGGATAAAGTATTTTTTGCTCAATAGTTTCGATATTACTGATAAATAAGGCAATATCAGATGGAGCACTCATTAATCTTTGTAATAACTTATCAAAGGTTTGATATATTTGAGATATGACCATTTGATTCATATGAAGAAGACCTGTGAAACGATATTTTAGTCCTAGTTAACCACGTCTCAGATCTCTATGAGAGACTTTTGAACTAACAAAAAGTTCCTACCCATAAACACATTTGCTGAATTTAACGATAAGTCTAAAGGGTGTTCGTCGAATCGGCAGCCTACTTTATTTTATTTTTAGATTTCATAGAACATAAAATAAAGTAGGCGCTTCGCGTCGTCCTTATTTTATGTTCTATGAAATTACCTAAGCCAATTTAAAATCTCATAGTTAACTCGCTCAGGATTTTCGTCGTGAGCACAATGTCCCATTCCTTCTAAATACATTAACGTAGCATTTGGAGCATACTGCACTAGTCGTTTGCCTTCAGAAGGTGGAATCAAGCGATCGCAACTTCCCCACAAAATCAGTAATGGAGCTTGCAGTTGTGAAAGCGCTTGAGTCAGACTTGGTGAATAGTTGGGCTGATTGAGACTACGATTGAGGCGGACAAAGGCTTCAGCAGCTTGGCGATCGCGCGCAGGTTTAGCAATAATTTCCACTAGTTCATCATCAACACGGTGGCGATCGCAATAGACAATCCTTTTAAGCACGAAGCGAATGATACAGGGTTTGCGAACTATATAAAATAGCGGCTTAACTAACACTGCGGCAACAATCGCCTTAACCGCACGTTCTAGTGGTTGTAGCCATTTCGGAACCAAGGCATTGAAAGCTTCAATATCTGGCAGGCTGATAGTGACAACCCCTGCGGCAATTTCAGGATGATGACTAGCCGCGATCGCCGCCACAAGAGAACCAATCGAGTTTCCAATTATCACCATCGGCACGCCAATAAATTTGCGCCAAAACTGAAAAACTTGCTCTACCCACAAATAGATAGAATAGCGAGTCGGGGGCTTTTCCGATCCTCCAAACCCTAGTAAATCAATAGCATATACCGTGTGTTCTTCCGCCAAAACAGGGATATTTCCACGCCAATGCCCGATCGCTGCTCCAAATCCATGAATCAATAAAATTGGTGGCCTAGAACTAGGAGAAGCTTGTGATTGGCACAATCCGTAATGCACACGCCATCCTTGAAAGTCCCAATCCCCATATTGCAGCCCGATCGCCATATTTATAACTCTTGATTTTTTTGCGAACAATATCTCTATGATTAAGGCTCGCTAAGCGAGCCTTAATCCTTAATTAGCCTTTAGCGCGAACTAATCTGCCATCACTAGTGACATGTAATCCACATTCTTGATTACTCATCTCCCACCACCAACGACCAGCACGCAGATCTTCACCTGCTTGAACAGCTCTGGTACAGGGAGCACAACCAATACTGGGGAAATTTTGGTCATGGAGCGCATTGTAAGGAACATCATTGGCATGAATATATTCCCAAACTTGTGCGTTTGACCAATCGATCAGAGGATTAATCTTAGCAATGTTGCGATCGCCGTCGAGTTCAACGGTTTCCATGGTCGAACGATTAGCAGTTTGATCGCGCCGCAGCCCAGTAATCCATGCATCTAGTCCCTTAGTAGCACGACCAAGTGGCTCAACTTTACGGATATAGCAACATTGCTTGCGATTTTCAACACTATCATAAAAAAGATTAATTCCTTTTTCGCTGACCATCTGCTCCACCGCTTCAGCCTGTGGAAACATGATTCGCAATTGGAGTTGAGGATACTTTTGCTGTACTTTCGCGATCACTTCATAGGTTTCGCTATTTAAGCGACCAGTATCGAGGGTGAAGACATGAGCATCGGGACGAATCTTGGCGATCATATCGATCAGCACTACATCTTCTGCGCCAAAACTAGAAGCGAGAGCAATCTTTGCATAGTTACCTAGCGCCCATGTGAGAACCTCTTGAGGAGTTTTGCCCTTGAGTTCTGCGGCGGCGCTGTCAATGTCGGTTTGTAATGTCATTATGGAGTGAGTAAGTCTTAGCTTAAAAATATGATGAACGCCCCACCCAGTTGGGCAGGAATGTAGAGTAGTTTCATTTTAGCAAGGCTTGAATCTTCGGCTAACGTCAGTTTGGGTTAATTTACTGGGACTTGCAGTGAAAAGAATCTCAAATTTTTGATTGGATTTGATTAAACATGTTGCAACACAAGACATTTAACAAAAATTTTAGCCTTAAATATAAAACCCAAAAAACGAAGCAATGGAAACTGAATTTAATCCTCTTACTACCCCCCACATTGAGCTAGAAATAGAAGAATTTCCAGCAATTCGTTTGGAAGCAGATAAATTTGAGCTATGGTTTCAGCCAGTCTATGAGTTAGCTACGGGCAAAATACTACACAATGAGGTGCTAGTGCGTTGGCGAGATGAACAAGGAAACTTACGCCCAACCCAAGAATTATTAATAGCGCTACAAAACACTCAATTACTAAATCAATTAGATCGCATTGTTGTAGAAAAATCTATTGAACTATTATCTCAACAGTCTAAGGTTAAAGTCTCTATCAATCTGTCTAATGAAATCTTTGTAGATCTGACATTTTCTAAGCAACTGCATACATGGCTCACTCAATACAATGTTTCTGCAACCCGTATCAGTTTTGAAATTGAAGAAGATGTAATATTTCAAACCCAGACTAAGGCGATCGCTTTTATAACTGAACTACAAATGATCGGTTGTTATATCGCGATCGATAATTTCACAGGTAGATATTTCTCTCTCAGCCAGCTACAAGAGTTGCCAATCTCTATAATCAAATTAGATCCTCGCTTTGCGCGAAGCTCCCTATCTTCAAGTCAAAAACAAATGGCAAAAGCGATCGCCTATGCATGTAATACCTTCCAAAAACAATGTGTTTTAAAGGGTATTGATGATAAATACTCTTTAAAATTTGCTAACGATATTGGAGTGAAAGCAGTGCAAGGTTATTCGTTGAGCAAACCTCAAGACAAACCCAAAACTTTTGGTCTAATCGGCTTGTTGATTGTCAGAATTATCGCCATATTGATTTTGTTATATATTTTTAAAAGTCTCATTGGCATCGATCTTTTTAAAAATCGTCACGCTTGGGAAGTAATTGGCGATTTTATTCAATCAATCTTTGATGGTAAATAAAAGAGAAGGGCGGTGCTTCGCGCCACCCTTCTCTTTTGGGCTTTGCAATGAAGGAAAAATCAAAACCCAAATAAATAGACGCGGCGCGAAGCGCCGCCTCTATTTATTTGGGTTTGCAAAATTTGATTGTCAATAAAAAAGCACTAAACCAACGTCGGGTAAAGTGCTTTGACATTTTTAGAGGAGAAACTTTAATAGCTACAAGCGACATTTGCTAGGACTAAAACTGCGATCGCGCTTGCAAAAACTTAGAGGGAAAAATTAGCAGATCAAATATAGTCATTGTGATTAAGGTTTTAGAGAGTGGAGAGAGCATTCGCCAAAACTAAAACAGCGATCGAACCAGCGTAGAACTTGAAAATGAATCTACCAAAATGAAATACTGACATTGCTTTGCTCCTCACTGCCTTAACTCTTGATGTACTTAGTATCAAGTTTTTCTTGAAGATCTGACGTGATTTAAGCCTTTAAAGTTTCGTGATTGTTTGCACTAATAAAGTGTGATCGCGATCGCATTACCCATAACAGCTATAGCTCGGCTTTCAGATGAGTGCGGACTCATTTGAAAACAAAAAACCAAACCCAGTATGGGTTTTGAGTTTACATTTTGCCTACGGCAAAATGTAAACCGCTATAGGTGTAATTCAGAAAGGTTTTGTTTAACACAACCTTTCTGAAGGCAATTAAAATGAACTATATCTTTCTTCAGCAAATGGTTCACCACGATGGTGGTAGCCATTGCGTTCCCAGAAGCCTAGTTGCATTTTATCAAGAAATTCTATTCCGTTTAGCCACTTTGCACTTTTCCAAGCATAGAGATGCGGAACTACTAATCGCATCGGACCACCATTATCTATTGGTAATGCTTCATCAAATAATGTATGCGCGAAGAAATTCTCTTCTCTTGCAAAATCTTCCATTGCAATATTTGTAGTGTAGCCACCGTAGCAATGTTCCATTAAATGTACAGCTTTAGGATCTACTTCAATATATTTCAAGAAATCAGTAACCTTGATCCCTTTCCATTTAACATCTAGTTTTGACCATGTGGTAACACAGTGAAAGTCAATAGTAAACTCAGATTGAGGCATTGCCATAAAGTCATCCCATGTGAAGGTTTTCTCTGTGGCTAGTCCCCATACCCGAAATTGCCAATCTTGGCGCTTAATTTGGGGCGTATCTCCATAGGTCATAATTGGGAAGCCATTGGTGAGCCTTTGCCCTTTGGGGATACGATCTCGATTTGGCGATCGCGATTGAAACAAGCCTCCAAACATAAAAAATCCTCACTCAAAATCATTTCTAAATATTATCGCTGTTTTCAAAAAGAAGAGGCAGTAGATATCTTACAAACTTTAACCTATAGCTATAAACCCAGAATAGAGTTGCGGCGCTTTGCGCCGTAACTCTATTCTAGGTTCAACATAACTGGCTACTGCGATAACTTCATTTATTCAGTAAAATGTTAAGGTTAGACATAGACTGCCTTTATTGCAGTCTATGTCTAAGGCAAAAGTTGTGTTTGGTTTACGATAATGTCCCTAACAGGCTTACCAAATATTTTGCACGGTATTCAGTCGCGTACCAGTTGGCAGCAGCGATGTCAATATTTGCTGATTGTCGAAAAATGGACAGAGCTTGTCGGGACAACTGTTGCCAAACAAACTTGCCCAATTGGGGTTTACCAAAAATCCTTACAGGTAGCGGTATCTAGTTCAGTTTGGTCACAGGCGCTTACGTTTGAAAGAGTCCGTATTTTAGCAAAGATCAATGCATTACTAGGTAGCTCTGACAATTTAGCGATCGCTGATATTCATTTCTCGACTGCTAAATGGGCAACGCAACAGCAAACCTTGAAAGAGCAAAGGGTTGTTGCTGAAGATCATCCTAGTTATTTGCCGCCTGTATTAGACCAAGCGTCACCTAAGCGTCAACTCAAGCCAAATCTTAAAATTAAATTAGAAACCCCTCAACCACCTGCAACTGCCAGTGAAGCATTTCAACGTTGGCAAGATGTGATGAAGTTAAGAACCAATCAAATGCCCAAATGTCCTCGATGCGATCGCCCCGCCCTCATAGGTGAAATAACCCGTTGGCAAATGTGTCGAGTATGTGCGATCGAGTATCTATTCAAATAGTTTGAGTTACAAACATAAAACCCAAAAGATAGTGGCGGCGCTTCGCGCCGCCACTATCTTTTGGGTTTTATGTTTGGCTATACTTAAGACCAGAAGGGCTTAAGCCGTTTGTTGCTAAATTTTAGTTGTGAGTCATGCCAAATCTCGAATCTCTCCATGCTTGTAATCCTAGCTTTGTGATCAGTTCGCAGCAAGATACTGATTACTATGTAGATTTGGCTGGTGGAAGAGTCGAAGATGTGGTGAAGAAGCTACGAAGAGCAATCACCCTGTCTCCCAACAGACCTATCTATCAACTACTATCAGGACATATAGGTAGCGGCAAAACTACAGAATTGCTGCGTTTAAAAGTTGGACTAGAACAGCAGGGTTTTTCGGTAATCTACTGTGCGGCTGATGAATATCTGCAAATCAATGATGTTAGCTTAACTGAACTTTGGCTAGTGATTCTGAATCTCATTTTGAAGCAACTAGAGAAAAAGGGAGAGTCTTTAGCTTTAGCATATTTACCCAATGCGATCGTCGAAATTGAACAATGGATCAGATTATCGCCACCGATGGGAATCTCTTCCTACTGGACAAGGTTACAAAGAATTTTGCAAGCTCTACAAGATAGTACTCAACACCGCCGTCAATTTCAGCACTACCTCGAACCAAGGATAAAAAACTCACTCCTAGCCTCTGGCGAAGAAGTGACAGCGATCGAGGTCGATCGCCTCAAGCAACTTGGGAAAAAAGGATTAGTTATTTTAGTAGATAACCTCGATCGCCTAGCACCTGAACAGATTGAAGCTATTTTTGGAGAAGGCGGTAAGTATTTACGGCAATTTCAATGTCATACCATCTACACTTTGCCAATCATGGCGATCGCTCACCCAGATCAGCAATTTCAAGAACGCTTTCAGCAAAGGTTGAAGGGGAATACGCCGATTTTATTACCAAACTTAATGCTTCGCGATCGTCAGGGCAATATCAATTTAGAATGCTTAAATTTGCTGCGCCAAGTCGTTTTAGCGAGATTATTACCGAAAGTATCTCCTGAACGACGATTAGAGCATGTTACTAATATTTTCGATAACTTGGAAACTCTAGATTTGCTATGCGTTGCTAGCTATGGGCATCTTCCGTATCTTCTATCGCTACTATATGGTTGTTTACAATCGCAAGATCCACCAATTAACCTTGAGACGCTAAACCAAGTCTTACAAGTAGATCGCGACACCCGTTTGTCAACTATCAGCGATCGCGATCGGCAATCTTTGCGGCAATGTCTCACCAATCCCTATGCACTCACCTCTGATGCGCTCAATTTATGTCGGCGGCTCTTACTTTTTGAGAATCACGATGCTGAGGGTTATTGGTTTATTAGTCCTTTTGCGGTAGCCAATGTATAAGAAAGAGAGGGTGCAAAGCACCCTCTCTTTCTTGTGTAATGATTTTTATGCAGTGACCAGTTCTTCGGCTACATGATGCATAAGACGCTCAAAGGTTTCACGCATTTTCAGTCCGACAATTATCTGTAACAAACCAGTACCATTGTTAGAACCAGGATAATCAGGATGTTTGAGTAGAAGTTGCGTCAATTCACCGTAATATTTGGCACTAGTTCTGCTGAGATGATTTTCGATATATACCATCTCTTCAAGGCGATCGAACTGTCCATCAAGCTCTAAGACACTTACAGGTTGACCACACCAGCTATCTGGTCCCGAAAACAACTTAATCCCTGGATAAGAGCAGGTCAACTTGGTTCCACAGGGAATCCAAGAAATGGTTGAACCTTCATCAAATAGGTAAGCTGGCTCTAGTCCTTCTACCCCATTACGTTGCAAGAGACGAACACGTAGTACCTTGCGATCGGTATCGTTGGCAATCAAGTTAGTTGGCAAAATTTGAATAACCACGTCAGCATGGGCTTTCTGCGGATCGATATATGCTTCAAAGTCAGGTCTACGAGTAGCGATCGCCTGTGTAACATCAGCAAGAGTATGCCCTCGCTCCGCCATATCACGCTGAATTTTCCAAGCAATTTTGACTTCATCGCTAAGATCGAGGTAAATACTGAAGTCGAGAAGGTTACGAACGCGCTCATCATAGATAGGATGCAAGCCTTCAATCACTACCACTTTATTCGGCTTAACCAATTCAGGCGGATCGATCAAACCAGTTTCATGATTGTAAATTGGCTTCATTACCGATTTACCTTCTTTCAAAGCTTTAACCTGTTCGTACATCAAGTCAAAGTTGTTAGCGCGAGGGTCAAGAGCAGTAATTCCTGTCTCCTTACGTTGTTTGCGATCGAGTTTGTGATAGTCATCTAGACAGATCACGGTCATAAATTCTTCGCCAAACAGATCTTTGAGTCTTCCTAAAAATGTGGATTTCCCACAACCAGAATCACCCGCGACTCCAATCACAACAACACGACTGGGATTATTGCTCATAATTATGAACTGCTCCTAGATATAAATTATTCAAATATGTTTGCTATAAAAAATATAAAAATGTATTTATTAATACTTCTGCTGCAACATCAAATCTACCAAACATAGATGTCTGCACAGGTTTAATCTTGATTTAACTTTAATAATTACTATTATTTATGAATTTAAAATAAAAACAACGTGTAAATTATATCTTGAGAGCCATGACGAAAGTAACATGCTCCCTTATCAGTGAATAATAAGGCGTGCGCGGCGAAGC
>CAIJEA010000086.1 GCA_903819605.1 uncultured cyanobacterium
AGAATGTAAAACTAACTTAGCTATCGCGATTACCTTCCGTGGACAGGTTCTCGGTATATTGTCAATGCGCTGGCAACTTGCGAATGCGGTAACTATTAGTGATATTGCTGCAATTCAACAATGTGCAGATGAAGTGGCAATCGCCCTTACTTGTATTCTTCACTATAGTTCCTAGATAATTTGCGTAGACGATTGAGACAAGTTAGATAGAGCAAGCAGAAGTGCGCTAGTTATACTGAAGCCTATGCATTACACCGAAATTGATACAGCCTATGCAAAGCTTTTAGATCTGGCGATTGTGATCGCTGGTAAGGCTCATACCGATCAGTTCGATAAAGCAGGTAAGCCCTATATTTCGCATCCCTTATCGGTAATGGCGCAGATGGATACGCTCGAAAGTAAAATTGTGGCGGTTTTACATGATGCGATCGAGGATTCCGATCTGACGATTACAGATTTAGTAAAGCAGGGTTTCCCAGACTTTATTACTGAGGCGATCGCAGCGATTACTAAACTAGAGGGTGAAACCTACGAGAATTATATTTTGCGGGTGAAATCTAATGCGATCGCCCATAAAGTCAAGATTGCTGATGTGATGCACAATTTGGATATTACTAGGATTGCTAATCCTACAGAAAAAGATTTTCAGCGTTTAGAGAAATATAAAAAAGTTCTCCAAGATTTGACTAAAAGTTAAATTACAGCAATTTGCTTTCTTTATCCCAATTGCGATACATCCAGATGACGGTGTACCAGTTCATGTAAATACGGAAGATTTCCATGGCGACTTCGGATTTACCTCGATCGCATAGCCATGTTAGTAGAGGCTTCAGCGTGCGATCGTTGAGCGTTCCGCCGAGGGTGAGGATACCCCAGAGCGCTAAATGTAGCCAAGTTTTTTGGATCATTAACTTGACTTCCCATGTGGGATGTTTTTGATAGAAGATAATGCTCATTCTGCCGCGTTGTTCCTCTAGATCGAGCAAGCGAGGCATTTTATCAATGGAGAATTTAGCATGGTAATGGAAAGCGATCGCACCCGCACAGGTCAAGCGTTTTAGACCCAGTTTTTTAACCCGCATTCCCAACTCAAAATCTTCCCAACCATATTGGAAGAAGCCAGTATCAAATTTCCCTGCTTCCAGCAACCATTTACGGGCGATCGCTAAATTACAAGTATCAAATAGCGCAGCAGTGAAATAGGGAACTGCGGGCACAGGTTCGGAATCAGGGGCTTCAAGGTTACTAGTATCTATAATTCGCCCATAGCTATAGACTTTATCGCCCTGAGCTAGGGTTGCGGTATGCGCTTGGAGATATTCAGGATTGACGGTAATATCGCTATCGACAAAGGCAATATATTTACCTAGAGCAGATTCAATACCATAGTTACGAGCTGTGGCGGCGGCAGCATGGTCTTGGGTCAAGAGGCGGAGGTGGGGATAGCGATCTCTATTTGCTCTCAAAAACTCCACCGTGCCGTCTGATGATCCGTCGTCAATAACGAGAATTTCGTAAGGCTGAGTTATGGTCTGCTTTTCTAATGCGGCAAGACATTTTTGCAAAATTGGCAGGCGATTATAGGTTGGTACAACCACTGACCACAACATTTCCGACACAAGGTTTCTCCTAAGCACTTGCCCAAATTATAGCGCTTAGACTCAACCCAGATAAAATTTAAAAAGCCTTGCTAAGCAAGGCTTTTTAAATTTTATCTGGGCTCGTTTAGTCTTCAACTACTTTTTCTTTGAATTGCTTACCAGCGGAGAACGCAGGAACGCGGGTAGCGGCGATGACCATTTTTTCGCCAGTGCGAGGGTTGCGACCTTCACGTTCTTGGCGTTCGCGAGGCTCGAATGAACCAAATCCAACTAGTGTCACGCGATCGCCATCAGCAACAGCATCAACAATGGATTCGAGGGCAGCAGTAACGATCACTTCAATATTCTTTTTAGAGACGGATACCTTTTCGGCGATCGCATCTACTAGTTCACCTTTATTCACAGATGTAGCTCCTATATCGCTTGAGATTGAGTCGTAATTTTTGGGGATTGGATTGGCGCAAAGCACCATTTCAATTAATAAGTCGGAATCAATACTACAGCACCTATGGCAGTCGTCAAGCGGTTTTGACAAAACTTTCGCAAAAGTTTTTAAATAAAGAAAGAATATGCGAAGCCTATTTTTTCTTTATTTAGCGTACAGCTTGGCGCATATAGTCGCCCCAAACCTGTGCTGCAACTGCACTTGAGCCTCTAGTTATCCCTTCATCATTGCCAAGCCAAACAGCGGCAACTAAATTTTTCCGTGGCACAGCACCGATAAACCACAGATCGCGTCCCTCGTCAGTCGTTCCCGTTTTCCCAACGACAGTACCTTGAGGAATAGCGGCAGCACGACCAGTACCATACTGAACAACTCCGCGCATCATATCGAGCATGGTGCTAGCTACACCTGCATCGATCGCCTGACGAGGTTTCAAAAAAGTACTAGCATCAAAAATGACTCGACAGGTTTGGCGATCTTTGGGATTTTTGCAATCAGCACTGTCGAGAATGCGTTTAATCGCGTGAGGCTTGTTGTATTTGCCTTCATTGACTACGGTGGCATAGGCTCCTGCCATTTCTAGGATTTTGACTTCATTTCCACCTAGAACCATATTGCTAGAGGCATCCAGCTTGGCGGTAATCCCCAATGTTCTTGCCATTTTGACGACATTATCAAAACCTGTTGCCTCGGCAATTCTTACGGCGACTACGTTTTCTGATAGGGCAAAGCCACGATACATATCAATCGATCCACTGCCGCCGTTATGACAACCAGTAACGCCTGACAAAGCATTACAGGAATAGGTACTGCTTGGCGAAATTCCACGATCGACGGCGGCGGCATAGGTAAACAACTTAAAGGTTGAACCCGGTTGACGTAATGCTTGGGCGGCGCGGTTAAATTGGCTAGCTTTATAATCCACACCGCCAGTCATCGCCAGTAGCGAACCATCGCTAGCATTCAATGTGACGATCGCTCCTTGACTAAAGCCATAGCTGCCACCATCGCGATCCACGGCATCGCGTAATGCATCATCTGAAGCCTTTTGCATAGCAACATCAAGATTGGTCTCGACGATCAGATTTCCTTCTCTCGCAAAATTTTCGCCGAGAATATCCTGTAACTCATCAAACACATAACTGTAGTAATAGGGTGCTACCGAGCCTTGCAGTTTAGTCTTAGCAGTTTCATTGAGGATCAGTACTGATCGCCTTGCCCTTTCAGCATCTTTGTCAGTAATCATCCCCAATTCTGCCATGCGATTGAGAATGCGATCGCGATATTCGATCGCGAGATTTTTATTTTTAAATGGATTAATTGTTTCAGGTGAAGGCAACAGCCCAACTAGAGTTGCAGCTTCCGAGAGATTTAATTCTGAGGCTTCCTTTCCAAAATAGAGTTTTGCTGCATCTTTGAACCCATAAACTCCATTACCTGTATAGGCGCGATTGAGATAAAGACGGAGAATTTCGTCTTTGTTATAGGTAAAATTGAGCTTAATTGCGGCAGCAGCCTCTCGCCATTTACGTCCTGCGGAATCCTCTGTCCCTACATAGGTTTTACCTAGGAGGTTGCGCGATAACTGCTGCGTAATTGTACTAGCGCCCTCTAAGCGCTCACCCCGACTGCGGACGTTGGTAACGATCGCTCTAGCTACGCCCACAGGATCAACGCCAATATTCCAATAGAAGGAAGTATCTTCAGAAGCAATTACCGCTTTAGGAACGAATTGCCCAAACTCAGCGAGGCTAGCATATTCAGTATGGTTAGCAATATCCGTAGGATCGAGACGTTTGATACCATCGTCTGCCAAAACTTCGACTGGTCCTTGCTGGGTGACTGGCAAAGGCTTGAGATCGGGAACTCTGCCAATCTCAACACCGATCGCTAAAACAATTATCCCCGCGATCGCGCCAATACCAATGCCTGTGTATTGAACGGTGCGAATGTACCAAGGTGGCGGATCGAGATATCGAATCGTCGCAGCTTCGGCTAGTTCTGGAGGACCCAGAGTAATTTTCATTTTGTGACGTAATGGCACTGATTTTAAACGCTGCTTATCGCGATAAATGCCATTAGTCGAGTCTTGGTCTTGCAAAATAAATTGGGCTTTCTTCTGGGTGCGATCGCGAACTAGTTGCGCGTGAACTTGGCTCACCAATGGGGTTTGCACAACGATATCGCATTTACCCGTACTACGTCCTAATATGTAGCGATCGCCCACTAAGTCATAAATTTCGGGCTTATCCCTTTGCGATCGGCGCACTTCTAGCCTTGGAACACGCTCTTTGGGATTAATTTTTAATACCCCATTAACCACCTGCGTAAGTTGATTGAGCTGAGTCATCAACTTGGATTTAGGAGGCTTGGGCTTTGATGGTGGTGAAGGAGGTTGTGGCGATTTCATAGGTAACTAGGACGTATATTTTGAGGGTGCTGTTTCCAAATTAACTCCTCAAATTCAATTATGCACTTACCTACGCTTTGCGCTTTAATCAAAAGTCAATAATTAAAAAAAAGCCCTGCTTTGCAAGGCTTTTTTTAATTATTGACTTTGATTATTCAATCGTGCGCGTTAGCAGTACGGGGACTGTGGCATTTACACGTACGTAGTCAGATACCGATGAACCTAACAAGCGATCGAGGTCAGGTAAACTGCGGGCGATCGAAGGACGGCGATCGGGTGAACCGATCATCAATAGGCTGGCATTAGACTCATCAGCCAATTTGCAAATTTCCTTAGCAACATCACCAGAACTAATAAAGGAGCGAGTGGGAATATTCAAACGTTTGAGTTTAGTGCTAGCTTCAACTAGGACTGGATCGGTGCTGGTATTAGCATCTTCCTTACGTTTCACTACCCGCGCCAAGAAAATCTCTACATCCTTAGCACCACTTACCAGTTTAATCGCCAGATCGAGGCAATTATTGGAGGATACCGAACCATCGACGGAAACCATGACGTTACGAATGGTTTTGATATATACGTCATCCTTGATGAGCAACATTGGCGCATCAGACAGTTGAAAAACATATTGACTGACAGAGTTTGCCAAAATTGCTTGCAAACGGCCCATACCACGAGATCCCATGATCATTAGGTCTGGCTTAAGTTCTTCAGCTACTTTGCATACGACATCTTTAGGTTCTCCCTCTTTGAGGAGAGATACAGTGCTATTACCTGAAGCTAAGCGCAAACTTTTGACTTCTCTTTCGAGAATCTTTTCACCCGCAAGGCGATATTCGGTAATTGCTTCGGAGTTAATTGAGTTGGGGATAACGTGCAGTACATTAATTTGTAAATTTTGCATACTAGGTAAGGCTAGTAGCATATTCATCATTTCGCGCGATCGCCCCGAACCATCGACAGCTAATAAAATTTGTTGAAACATTGGTGTTAGTCCTTTGGTAGTTTTTGATTAATGTGTCGTTAAAAAGTTTTTATATCTTGAGTAAAGCTCAATTGCAGGGCGATCGCTGTAAAACGTTGAGATTCTTAAAACTATTTTTTCTCCAATAAAAAGACCAGACGATCTCCCTTTTCATTTTTTCTTACAGCGCTTTACGCTCAAGCCAGAACCAACAAATTTTTGAAAAGCGTTGCTTTGCAACGCTTTTCAAAAATTTGTTGTGGTTCTTTTGATCGAAAACTGCTTTTTATAGCTAAGCACCTCAATGCAACTAAATATAAAACCCAGAATAGAGTTGCGGCGCTTTGTGTCGAAACTCTACTCTGGGTTTTAGTGCTGTTCAATTTGCTGGGAACTTCAATATATTGAGATCGTACAAGCCAACCTTACCTTCAGGAATCTCAAACTGAAGCTTTTGGGAGCCAAGCTGGAGTTCGTAACGACCAGCTTTAAAACCTGTCAGAGCAAACTTGCCAGCTCGATTGGTAAATAGAGTAACCGCTTGCCATTGGGGATCGGAAAGAGAACGGACTTCTCCTGCTTGAAGGGCGATCGCTTTTCCTTTGGCATCAGTCAAAACACCCCTTATATAAACAGTTGCATCTGTACCTACCCGAATCACCGTCCCACTCTTGTAGGTGGGCAAAGCGTAATAAACGGGATTCCCAGTTTCTATACCTGTGGGAGCGTCGGGAACTTCTAACAATAGTCGAGAAACAATATAGGAAGATAAATTGGGTACTACGGCAGCACCGAACTCATCAGCACGACTGAGGTACGTTCCTTGTCCGTCAGGATTTACACCGACTATTTGCGAGGCTAAAGCTTTCTCAGGCACAACGAGCGCAAAACTATCACTAATTGGACGAGAGAAAGCGACATTTCCATCAGCAAAGGCGATCGCAGTACGAACACTAAAGAGAGCATTAGCTTGGGTATTAGCTGGAGTCAAAAGCAGATCGGGCGCGAAGTTCCAAATACCCCGATAGCCTGTATAGGTAAAATTAGCATTGAGGCGATCGCCTGAGCTATTTCGACTAACACCCAAAGAACCATTGATGGCTTCACTTGCTTGCGGCGAGCGAAAACTCCAAGATACATCTTGGCTAGGACTGTCAGTATTACGAACCTCAGAGCTAGCTTGAAGGGATTGCGCTCCTAAGTTAATCTGCATACTCAATAATGCCCGTTGCTCATTCACTCCACTGGTATCACAGCTCTGAGAGAGTGATAAACCAAGTGATAAACCGTTAGCAAATGATTGGGATAGGTCGAGGGCAACTCGATAGGAATCAGGAGTATTTCGACCAAAACGATATTGGGCACTTAGTCCTGCACCGATACTACCAAACAACTTTTGACGATAGAAAGCTGATAAATCAAAAGCTGTGTTGTTATTAGGTATTCCTTCATTCCCAAAGGTAATAAACCTCGCACCTCGCTGTTCGAGACTGAAGCCAAAGGAGCGATCGGTATCGCTAGCATTAAAAAAGTCATAGCGCAATCGCCATGCATAGTCTAAGCCAACGATTTGGTCATTACTGACGGCTGCATCCCATGCAAAGTTACCAAAAACCGTAGCAAAAATCCCCTCAACTCCCAATAATTGCTGGCGACTAGTGGCTTGGGCATAACCACCAACAGTGAGAACATTACTCACGCCCCAACGGTGGGCTAATGAGAGAATTGGCTTTGACCAGTCGTAGGTACGTCCGCCATTAAGCGTCTTTGAGGGGAACCCAAAACTATAGGCAAACTGTTGTATGTTCGTGGCAAGAAGATTTGAAGCTACGGCGTTAGCAAAATTAATTTTTTGTTCTTGCCCGCGATCGTCGGTAACTACTAATTTAATATCGTTAATTCCTGTAGTAAGGGGCAATTGCCGCAAGTCCTGCTGACCTGCGGGCAAATTTAGCGTTTGAGCAAGACGACCATTGGCATAGATTTCCACCTTCGATGGTCGCTCTAAAAAGAACTCAAAGTTATTAATCGGACGAATAATCGAATAGGGTTGTAAAGAGAAGTTTCTTGCTGCCGCAATGCCTCCCACCGCGATCGCATTCTGAAAACCTGTAGTCGGGAAGCTATAGTCACCTGCGAGATACCTCACCGCATTGTCTGGATCGTCATGCACAATCCTTATATCACCTCGTACTAGCTCAGGCTGCCCTTTTTCAGCGAATGACCAGTTTCCTTCTAAAACCCAATTTTGAAGATTAAGTGCTCCATCAAAGCCTAAAAACAAAGGTTGTCGCTGAATGCCCTGTGTCTGGTTACTGCCTAATGTCAAGCGATCGCTAGCAAAGATATTTACATAGCCACTAAAGGAACTAACGGGGATTGCTTCTTTTGCTTCTGGTGGCAAATTAGAGCGATCGCCCAAAACATTAACGGCGCGTACAGTAGGACTAACCTGCAAAAATACAGCAAGGCGACGTTCATCAAAGTTTGCCTCAATGCCATTTTTTATGAGTATCTCTATGGAAAAATCTTCAGCATTACCAATCTCAGATTGGAGCGTGGTCAGAACTTCAGGTCGTAAAATTGACGAGAGAGATTGAAGGACTGATTTTGCTGGTAGGCGGGTCTTTTGTGGTTGAGTAGGAACAAAGGTAATGCTGATGGTGGCTTGTTCGCGATCGTCGATGACTAGGGGAACGCTTAAGTTCTGTTTGCCAGTATTAGTACGAGGACGACCAAACACGCGCTGGAATGTCTCATCATCGCTAGGAGCTTGATTAGTGGATGAGTTTTGGGCAAGGAGATAACTGACTGCGATCAGGCTATGAAGTGATATAGCAAGGTATAGACAACTAAATTTGATTACTAGACGCATCATAATTTGAGCAATCTATACTGCATTGTGCGATCGCTAAAAATTTAATGGATTGTAAAAGTGTTGATGTTAGAGCACAACCATAGTAAACAATAAATTTTAACCGTAACGGCAATTCATGAATTGCCATTACGGTTAAAATTTATTTTGTAACTAATTGCGATCATACTCAAATGTACCTGAGAGCTTCTCATTGGGCAAGCCTGCGGGACATGGTAACGAGAAGCGGCGCTTGCTACCAGCCAATATATTTTCACCATTAACACCTATGAGTTGCTTCGCTTCTAGCTTGACAGGGATAGTTTCTTTTCCAATAGGCGAAAGATTGAGTCGAAGGTCTGTGAGTATAGCATGGGCTGTTCCTTGATTTGCAAAAGTTAATTGCAATTTACTATCTTTTTTGCCAGTTTTATCGGTTTCTACTTGGCATACAGCGCTTTCTAGGGAGACATTTGGCGAAACATTTGGTGGCGCAATGTAGACCGAGCCAATATATTTAAATAAGACCTTGATAGCAACTGTTGTACTGCCTTGGATTTGACGAATTTCTGTTAAGTCAACGGGAAGTTGTTCAGCTATAATTCGATAGGAAAGTTCTTGAGTAGGACTAGCGTTGCCGACCCAAGTTACACGGACAGTTTGCCTTTCTCCTGCTTTGACTAACATTTGTGGTGGATAGAGAATGAAGTCATCATCGGCATCTGTATTAATTTCTTTCCCATCCAAATCCACCTGACGCTTCACCATCTTAATTTGTATGGCTGTAGCTTTCTTACCTGTATTGGTTACTAAAAAAGACTGAGTAGCTTTTTGTCCTGAAACTGCAAAAATTGACTGCAATGGAGAGAACTGAAAAGTTGCTTCAACCTGAGAAAAAGAAGGAAGAGCTGAGATCAAATTTGCGCCGAGCGCAAGTGGCAAGATGACCGCTAAAGAACTCCTATTCATAATCATGACCCCTCTTTATAATACTTGAAATATCTATTTGACAATAAGTGTAAATACAAGCTGATCAGAGTAATTCCCAGCGGGTTTGGCGGAAATAGCTGCTTGGCTAATGGCAATTTTGATCTCGCGGTTACACCCATTTTCATCGGCACAATCAACTATCAAAGTACTAACATTTTCTACAGCCTTATCAAGTGTAGTTAGTTGTCCCTGCTCTATTCCATTATAGTTCAACGTGTAATCAATCAGCTCCCCAGAACTACGCTTCAAGGCTCCTCCATTAGTAGATTTAGCACTTACAGTAAAGCCATTAGCATTGTTGGATTGCACAGTTACATTACCAATGATCGTGGAAGGCAAAGCAGCATTAGGAGTCAGTGATATCGGCAGAGAAACTGCGGTTGAATTGAAACTAATCGAATTAACTTGGGCAAACGCAGGTAATGCAAGCAGGTAATAGATTCCTGAACAACATAAGCAGTTAATTGATAACTTTTGCAACATAAGCCAGCTAATTGGAGTACAACTACTAACACATTATAGGGGACGAAATTCGTCCCCTATAATGCGTAATAACGGGTAGATCGAGAACCACTCTCCAAAAGATTAAGCTAGATCAGTTCATTATAAATCTATTCATCCCCAAATCCTCTTCCTTATTACTTACCAACGTAGTTGAAAGTCAAAGTATCAGTATAGTCGCCAGCAGCTTTATTTACAACATCTGTGTTCTGAATAGTAACACCGATATCTGCTGTTTTACCTGAAGCAACAGAATAATTAGCGTCAACTCCTGTAATGTTTAAAACTGTAGCAACACCGCTTGCGAAGACTACATCACTTCCGTCGCCCGTGCCAGTAGAGTTATACTGTAGCGCATAGGGTATTGAGTAAGTGCCATTCTTCAACAATCCTGAGTTGACTGAAGTTCCTGCCGCTGCATTAGTTGATGTTACTTTTACAGTAAAACCGTTCACATTGTTAGACTCCACATATAGAGTGCCAACTTTCTGTTTGGTGACTCCAGTGTCTCTTGTTAGCGCTATACGGCTACCAGTATCACTAGTACTGGTGAACGTCATTAAATCAATAGTTGCGATGTTGACACCAATGCTTCCAGAGCTATCAGCAGGGTTGCCAGCCTTCGCAGAAGGAGCCAAAGCCAAAACTGTAGCAGAGGTCAAACCGATCGCAAGAATCGTACGTCCAGAAATAGAAGCCATTTGACGAAGTGTTGAGCGTAACATGATCTTAATCCTCTCTTTTTGTTCCAGTCAGAAAATTTTTTAAGTTGGAATGGATAGCTTTATCTATCCTTGGAGAAACACTTTTGAAATTCGGCAGATCGTTGTAGAGTTTGATATTCACTACTCTCGATCTCTTCCCCCGTGTGGTCTTTTTGTGTTTCTCTGTTCCTCGATGTATTCAATATATCGCTACCATCTCGCACTGTATATCAGGGTAAACCCTGATATTGAAAAAAGGGTTATGGCGTTAAGACATACAACCCAAAATAGAGTTGCGGCGCAAAACGCCGCAACTCTATTTTGGGTTGTAGAGACAATTCATGGATTGTTTCTACAAAAGAATTTGGAGGATCATGATTATTTATTAGTCAATGTAAAAGTCAAAGTGTCAGAATATAGTCCAGCAGGCTTACTCTGTACCTCAGACTGCGTAATCGAAATTTTCACCTCGCGATCGCACCCCGTATCATCCGCACAGTCAGTAATCAATGCACCATTATCTTCAACCACAGTTTTAGTGGTAATTTGTCCCTTATCAGAATTGTTGTAATTCAAGTTATAAGCCATTCCTGCGCCCGAAGAATGTTTAAGTAGTCCAAAATTTGTAGACTCAACCTCAACCTTAAAGCCCCCATAGGTATTTGACTTCACATTCACATTACCGACACTAGTGAGAGCTAAAGATGTATTTGCTGTCAAAGGAATCGCTGTACCTGATGTCCCGCGACTAGACACAAAGGTAATCGAATTTAGCGTAGGTAAATCTGCATAAACATTATCTGCTTGGGCAATATCTGGCAATAGGGCGATCGCTATGCCGAAACAGCCCAAAGATAAACATTTTTTCAAAAAGATGTTCATAAATTTCTTTTACTGCCAACTTTTATTGCCAAATTTATCAATTCCATAACCACAGCATATCTCAAAAAAAAGGGAGGGAGGACATCCCCCACGCTAGAGAATAGCAACAACCCTTATAAGATAAGAGAGGTGGAGGGGATGCCCCCTGATTTATCATCCACCTCAGTACCACAAATACATACTTTTATAAAACTATGGGTAATCTGGCACAACTAAAGATTTTTTAAAAGATCTTTAGTTACTATTTCGTTCAATAGGGCTTGTTCTTGTAAATACATCAGATGTAGCTTTTCAAGAACTACTTGCATTGCTTGTATATCAATATTTTTGATAGCTTGACAGAATATTTCATGTTCTAACTGCTTTTCTGGTGGCAATCGTATATTCATAGCCATCAACCTCTCTTTAGGGATTCAAATCCCCTATCTAAATCAATAAGTAAACCTGTTTATGTAAATAGATTATCAAAATTCCTATTTTCTAAATATCAGGGTTATCCCTGATATTTAGAAAATAGAAGATGTCCTCTTAGGTATTAATTATCAAACATAAATAATTAATAGACCTGTTTGGTGACAACAATTAAAATCGCTAAAACCTTTACCCAGATTTCACAAATTGCTTTCTGCAATCCTTACACAAGTAGCATTGCTTGCCTCTACGCTGTCCGTTTTTGGATACCTGCTTAGAATAACAATGAGGGCATACCATTACTTTCATTACATCGCTGAGATTATCGCCCACCGCATCGCCAACATAGGGCTCTAAATATGCCACTAGCAAATCCTCAATCTCCTGAGCCAAAAATTGACGGCGTTGTAGATCTGGGTTGCGGAGAGCTGACAAAATTACAGCATTAGTGCTATGTACAGACACCTCAGCGATCAGACCTAACTGTAGGTCATTTAATAATGGATTTCGTTGCTTCAAAATATTAGCTAAAAAGTTAATTGCCTCCTGAGTCATACTTTCATCAATGGATTGAAAATTTTGACGTTGGGTATAAAACTGGATAAACATTACCCTAGATACTGGATGCTCAAATAGTTTTGTGGTGGCTGACACGAGAAGATGCATCATCTGTCGAAGTGGGAGCAAGACAATTTCAGGGGTATTAGATTGGGCATACATAGCCTTTACGTTTTCGACATGACGTAATTCCATCGTATTGAAAATACTTGCTTTATCAGGAAAGAATTGATATAGAGAACCAACGGCTGTACCTGCTTTAGCAGCAATTTGATGAGTAGTAGCTGCTTCATAACCCACTTCATCAAAGACCGCAGCGGCAGCCTCAAGGATTTTTTCAACACGATCTTTACCTCGTTTTTGACTGGGTTGGCGGCGCAGACCATTGTTAGAATTATTGGTTGACAAATGCGAGGTATCCGTCATATATTCAAAAGCGACAAATTTTTCATATTTTTGCAAATATTCTATAAATATTTAACTATATCGAGAGGATAATATCGTGGTATCTATGCTTGAGGGTTCGCCTTGGCTATTAGCGCATACTTCCATGCTAACAGTTAATCAGCCTCGCAAGATTTCTCTGTACGGTAATGATTATGTAATGTGGAAGGATATTGATGGCAGTATTTACGCTCTCCCAAATGCCTGTCCGCATATGGGAGCCATGCTTTCTGAGGGTTGGTGTGAAGTGGAAAGTAATGGGAAAAGCGCGATCGCCTGTCCATTCCATGCTTTACGATTTGATGCTTCAGGTTGCACGGTGTTGCCAGATTCCAACAAAAAGACCTTACCGCTCTTGAAGCCATTGGAGCTAATAGTTCAAGGTGACTTCATCTGGACGTATGGAGGATACGAACCAAAAATAGAAATTCCATCCGTCTTGAATGAGATTACCAAAAGCTACAAGTTTCTTGGTCATACTGCCGATCGCAGTGTCGAGACGGATTTGTTGACGATGCTGTTGAATATGCATGACTACAATCACCAAAACGGAACACATCGGGATTTATTTCGGATTACAGAGGTTCATTTTCACCAATTTGTTGACGAAGGGCATATCTCTCATGCTTATTATGAGATGCCTACGGCTCCCTATAGCTTAATAGAGAAAATTAAGAAACCAGATTTGTTGCTGCTACCTACCAAATTTAATGCTCATCTAGAGAATCACTTTCCATCGTTCATCATTTTTTATGGAGAAACTCCCTTGGGTAAAGCAGCTCAATGTCATTTCTTCATCCCAGAAGCTGAAAATCGCACTCGCACGTATGTTTTAATGTTTGCTCAAGCTAAGCACCCAATTTTTATGTTGTTCGGAAAAACCTATTTGAATTTTGCGAAAGTTGTGGTTGACCAAGATGCAGATATTCTGAGTAAGATTTATCCCAATTCTCCACAGAAGATTAAGCTGAACAATGAAGTTGGCATGGATTGGGTAAAAAGGAATTTTGCGAGCTTCCCCAATGTAATAGAGCCAGATCTTTCCAAATAAGAGC
>CAIJEA010000087.1 GCA_903819605.1 uncultured cyanobacterium
CCCCCCCCCCCCCCCCCCCCCCCCCCCCCAACTCTCTTCTAGCTCAACAAAGTTTTAAAGGTTCCATCATTTACCATAACGAATGAAATTAATTAATCGTTTGGGGAAGTTTATTAACCCCTTCCAAAATTTGATAATCAAATCTTCGAGCTTAAGAACAATCGCGTCAACCCACAGAATTACTGTCATGACTGGATTATAGGCATAACCCATAATGCTTGCCTTTGACTCAATCCAAGCACGAAGTGGGCGATCGCTTTCTGATTCAGGATTTTCTTGTTGATGCATTAATAATGCCTCTTCAAAAATTAGACTACCATCAAGGCGATCCTGAGAAATTTGCGTGGTTGTAGTTTCAAAATTTTGCAATTCTCCTGATGAGTGGATTGCGTCTTTATCTGGCGACTTAGTAAACGCATGAGACTCATATTCTAATGGAAGTGGCCAAGGTCCATTATCATTGCCAAATATATCCTCCATCGTCAGCCAAGCTTCTTCATTAGGAGTAATATCTGATGTCTCGTCTAGGGTGGACTTTGATCTTTGTTTGTCAAAAAAATAGGCGATCGCTTCTTCAATTAATCTCCGTAAGCGCGCTAATTGATCGTCAGCTTTTAATGGATTAGGATTTTGATCGCGATTGGGAGAACTCTCGGAGCCTATCTGAATTTTGTCAGCAGCTTCTCCCGATAGAAAGTCTGACTGATTTCCCAGCACCTCATTAGAATTCGCATCGACATCTAGCGATCGCTTACCGATAAAATAATCAATCGCTGCCGCGATCAGTTCTCGTAAACGCTCCAGTTTTGTATTTTCAGCGAGAGGTGCATCGTCTTCAATTGTTTCAGATGCTTTATTGTCAATTATTGATTGGGGAAAATCTTTTTTAAGGGTATTTTTGGAGCTTGTTTTTTTTCTATCACTTAATAGGCGATCGCTAGACTTTACTGCGCTGATGGTACGCCTTCTTGCTTGTGGGCTATTTGCTAATGCTGGATTATCTAGTGTTTCTATACCTTCTATTTGTGAGTCATCTGCGTCACTAGTTAAGCTCTCGTCTTGAGAATCAGATTGCTTACCAAAGAAATAGGCGATCGCTGCCTCAATCAAGCGCCTTAACTGTTCTAGGCTGGTATTTTTACCCAAAGCTACATTTTCAGCTAACCTATTACTTTCCTTTAAAGAACTGCGATCGCCTTGGCGTTGCTCAACCTGTTGTTGCCAGATTTCCGCAAAAATACGATTAGCGAGCAGTTTTGACTCAAACTCAGGCGATTCTAAACTTGTGAGGTTATCTGGTTGACGCTTTACGATTGCCGCAATATTGCGATCCAGTTGAATTTTAGTGCGATCGAGCCAGTTCAAAAGCTTGGCTAATGGACGCAAAAGTAGTGGTATTTCTGGATTAGGTAAATCTAGATTTTGCTCAATAGAATTCTCTAGACGCTCCTCAAGCTTGTCAGATTCTGGTAACAGTCCGCCCGAATCTGGTCGCGATCGCAATTTCTCTCTAGACTCGGCTTGACTACGATTAAGTGCTGGAAAAGTCCGTTTAGCTGTTGATGCGATTAAATACACGGGATAAAGTGCTGCCTTTGCTACTTGATAGGCAAGCAAACGCGGTAACTCTTGAAAACTTAGCCCCTCAAATTTTCGATTAAAAAACTGCCTTGCACTGCGTCCTAATTTGGCAGGCAAAGATTGATCGATCCAATTGAAAAGTCGGCTTTGAAATCTTGGCATGACTACCATCATAAAAAAGAAAGGTGCGATCGCAACTTTCTTTTTTAACAATAACGTCTAAAAAGCATTGAAATACCAAATGTAAAGTAGGAGTAACCGTGGGTTTATCCAATTGATTGGCAATGGTTATCTGATTTTGTTTGAGCTAGATCCAGTTTAGGTTTTGCCCCAAATCATGAATTTATCTGTTCCCTTATCCATTTCCTAAACTCACGTATCAATTTGTTATCGTCATTGACTGACTGTTGCAAAAATCGATTAAGAATCTCGCCAGAAACTATCGGGAATGCAAGACTGAATTCACTTTCTAAATATTCGTTGGCTTGCAGTTTATAGATGTGGATATTTGAATCACTATATTTCCATATTTCGGGTACACCTAGATCTCTATAAATTGCAAATCTACGGTTGCTAGGACTAGTAATATCAACTTCAACGACCAAATCAGGAGGTGGATCGTTCGCAAGGTCAATTTCACGACCACTAATGCGATCGCTGTTTTGGATGTAAAAACAACAGTCAGGCTCTACACCTACAGCTAAGTCTTCTCGATTTAGTGTTGTGGAGCCAAATCCTCGAATGCCTAAGTCTAATTCTTCTGTTAGGGCAATAATTATTCTCTCTAGGATGTAGTTAATGGTTTCATGCAATCCCAAAGGCATTTGTATTTCTAAAACTCCATGATAATAAGCTAAATGAATGGATCGCTGGTCGCCCATATCAGTAAGCATGGCTTGGTAGGTTTGCCAACTAATATTAGGTAGTACAGCGTTATTAGCTGGTACTGATGCAATTTCTGATTTTGATATGATTGGTGTACTAGTCATAACATTGAGCTACTACGATTTCATTAAGGTTGATGAAAATTCGAGATGCGTTATATAACTTTTAGCACAAATAGCAAAATGGCTCTCTGATTAAATTGACCATCTAAAAAGTTTTCTATAGTAATGCAGGAGATAGCTAGGACAAATCAAAGCTCAAATAAATAGAGGCAGTGAGAAG
>CAIJEA010000088.1 GCA_903819605.1 uncultured cyanobacterium
AGATTTAAGAATAGCCCCAAAACCTTGTTTTGCTTTGAAACCTGCTTCTACTTTCTGGCGTTGCTCTGGAGTGAGGTATTGAGCGATTTTCTTGTTACTATCAACAAAAATTTTGTATGCCTTCTGTTTTTGATCGGCTGTCAAATTTAACTTTTGTATCAAAGTCTCTGGTGTAACGTCCCCTTCACCCTTGACCATACCCTTGGTGCGAACATCCATCATTGGTTCAGCACTAAAAGCTGGCATTGTCTTGAAAGCTAAACCTGAACTGAATAGTACAAATGTAGCCAGAACGAGGGAGTTTAATCTTTTCATATTTTATTTGACCTGTTTTTAATGGGATCTATCGAGATCTAATCGAGATCTATTTTTTAAGAAGCTAGATCGATCGTTACCATATTTACTGAAAGTTGTAATTTCAGATATAACCAGCAATACATTGATAAAACAACTATCAAGACATCTAGATATTGACCAGACTAACCTATGACGCAATCTTGACAAATTTGTTCCCATGCGACAAGAGGATCGATCGCTGCCGTGATTGGTCTACCGATTACCAGATAATTAGCCCCCATAGTGATCGCCTGTTTAGGAGTCATCACTCGACTTTGATCGCCGACTGCTGCGCCTGTGGGACGTATACCAGGAGTTACAAAACAAAAACGATCGCCAAGTAGCGATCGCAAATTTGTCACTTCATGGGGCGAACAAACAGCACCGCTAAGACCACATTCTTGGGCAAGAAGAACCATTTGCGAAATATATTCAGTTAATTCCATCTGGACTTTGAGATCGTTCGCTAATTCTGAAGCAGAAATACTAGTTAAGAGTGAAACTGCTAAAAGTTGTGTTGCTGAGCCTTGAACTTCAGCTTGGGCAGCTTGCATCATCGCTTTTCCACCAGAAGCATGAATTGTTAAGAAATCAGCACCATATTTCGTTGCGACTCGACAGGCAGAGGCAACGGTATTGGGGATATCGTGTAACTTTAAGTCAAGAAAAATTTTTTTGTTACGATCTTTAAGTTCGCGCAAAATCGTACTGCCATCGGTAATAAATAGCTCTAGTCCTACTTTCCAGAAACATACTTGGGGCAAGCGATCGCATAAATCTATGGCTTCTTTTACCGAAGGGAAATCTAGGGCAACAATGATTTTTGATTCAGGGGCTGTTTCAGGATTAAGGTTTATTTTCATTGCTTTATCGCAAATTTGAACGATACTAGAGCCTAATCCTATTACGTATTGACGTTCGGAGGATCTATGCGAGCAGTATTGATGGCAGGCGGATCGGGAACGAGATTACGTCCACTTACTTGTGATTTGCCAAAACCGATGGTATCGGTTCTAAATCGTCCAATTACCGAACATATCCTTAATCTGCTAAAACGTCACGGCATTCGTGAAGTGATTGCTACATTGCACTACTTGCCAGATGTGATTCGCGAACACTTTGGTGATGGTTCAGATTTTGGCGTGAATATGATGTATGTGGTTGAGGAAGATCAGCCACTCGGTACGGCAGGCTGTGTCAAAAATGTCGAAAGTCTTTTAGAAAGTACTTTCATTGTGATTAGCGGCGATAGTATTACTGATTTTGACCTCACTGCTGCAATTAGATTTCATCGAGAAAAAAAATCACAAGCAACTCTAATTTTACGGCGAGTTAGCGATCCCATGGCTTTTGGAGTCGTAATTACTGATGAGCAAGATCGCATCCAAAGATTCTTAGAAAAGCCTTCTACGAGCGAAGTCTTTTCAGATACGGTAAATACTGGGATTTATATACTCGAACCTCAAATTTTGAATTTTCTGCCATCCAATGAACCAAGTGATTTTTCTAACGATCTTTTTCCGATGTTGCTAAGTAAAAACATCCCAATGTACGGCTATATTGCTAGTGGTTATTGGTGTGATATCGGTTCTTTAGAGGCATATCGACAAGCTCAATACGATGCAATTCGTGGTCGAGTTCACTTAGATTTAGACTACGTGCAATTACGAACAGGATTATGGATTGGTAAGCACACGATCATTTCACCAACTGTACAGATTGAGCCACCTGTGTTGATTGGTAGTAATTGTTTGATCGGAGATCGCACCAAAATTTCTGCTGGTACTGTCATTGGCGATCGCGTCACTATTGGCTCTGATTGCGATCTGCAACGTCCCATCATTGGTAATAGCGCCATGATTGGCGAAGAATGTCATCTGTGGGCTTGCACAATTGCTCGTAATTCTCGTATAAGTCGTCGTGCTCATGTCATGGAAGGCGCAGTCGTTGGGTCTAATTCCTCTATAGGCGAAGAAGCAAGAGTTTTTCCGAATGTGCGAATTTGGCCGAGCAAGTATGTTGAGGCGGGCGCAACCCTAACGACGAATTTGATCTGGGGCGCGATGGCATCGCGTAATTTGTTTGGTCAGCATAGTGTGTCTGGCTTGGCGAATATTGATATCACCCCAGAATTTGCCGTGAAACTTGGAGCTGCCTATGGTGCGACGTTACGGCCCAACTCCCATGTGATGGTATCTCGCGATCAACGCACGATCTGCCGAATGTTGACGCGATCGCTAATCTCAGGATTAATGTCTGTTGGTATTAATGTCGAAAATCTTGAGGCAACGGCGATTCCAATATCCCGTTTTATTGCCCCAAGCCTGACAATTGCTGGCGGGATCCATGTCCGCATCCATCCAGATCGTAATGATTGCGTAATGATTGAATTTTTGGATGCTAATGGAATCAATATCGACAAATCGACAGAAAAGAAAATTGAAGGCACATTTTTTAAGGAGGATTTTCGGAGAGCAAGAATCGAAGAAATTGGTGAAATAAGCTATCCGACCCGTGTATTGGATTACTACAACAGTGGGTTCGCTAAAAATATTGATGTCGAAGCAATTCGATTTAGTGATTGCAAAAAAATTGTGATTGATTATGTTTATGCAGTCTCAGGAGCAGTTTTACCAAGAATTTTAGGCAAATTCAGCACCGATGTTGTCGTTCTCAATGCCAGCCTCAACGAGGTTGCCCCAGCGCCCGTCGATCGCGAAAAAATGCTGACACAACTAACAGATGTGGTCAAAGCGGTGAGGGCAAATTTTGGCGTGCAAGTCTTTGCTAATGGGGAAAAATTTATCTTGATCGATGAATTAGGAAAGCCAATTCGAGAGGAAATTTTAACTGGTTTAATGGTGGAAATGGCGCTCATGTCCAATCAGGGGGGAACGGTGGTGGTTCCAGTCTCAGCTTCAGGTATGGTAGAGCTTATTGCCGAAGAGCATGGTGGCAAGGTTATTCGTACAAGGGCAAATCCTACTGCTTTGATGGCGACTTGCCATCGGACTGAAGGTGTGGTTCTCGGTGGTTCAGCCGATATGGGCTTTATCTTTCCACAGCTTCACCCAGGATTTGATGCCATGTTTGGCATTGCGAAGATCATGGAATGGATTACATTACAAAAGCGATCGCTATCTCAAGTTCGATTACATTTGCCCCGTTGCCATTTTCGCCAGCAGACTGTGCGTTGCCCTTGGAGCATCAAAGGTACGTTAATGCGCCACTTGGTCGAATCCTATGGTCAAGAAAAAATAGAGCTTATTGATGGAGTGAAAGTTTTTTATAGCGATCGTGATTGGGTTTTAGTGTTACCTGATGCTGGCGATCCACTTGTACATGTTTTTGCAAATGGTTTTGATACACCATCAAGTAGTGGTCAAGCGTGGGCTGAACGATATATCCAAGATTTTTGCAGCCACATTGAGGGATTTTGCAAGCTACAACTTGCATTGTCTAAGGATTCTGTGATTCTAGATAATTAGAAATTGGTAGCTTCTAGAATTTTTTTGGAAATAGGTTGACAAAACCCTATCTACCTTTGCTATAGTGATTACCGCACAAAGAAAGAAATTTCCAAAAACGCGCCCAATTATATTGGGGTGTCGCCAAGTGGTAAGGCATCTGGTTTTGGTCCAGACATTCCGAGGTTCGAATCCTTGCACCCCAGTTAACAAAAAAGCTCCTTAAAAGGAGCTTTTTTTGTTACTAATCAAAAGGAGATGCGGCGCTTTGCGCCGCATCTCCTTTTGATTAGTAACAGCGCTATTTTTTAGCCCGAGAAATTATCTTTTTGTCCACGGATTCTGGCAA
>CAIJEA010000089.1 GCA_903819605.1 uncultured cyanobacterium
GGCGCGGCTCCACCGCGCCACAAAAATCTGGTTCTTTATTTTACTGCGCCTCCCTTAGGGGCATTTAGCTTCAATAAATTCATGGAAGTATTTGCTGCTTCGGTTAAGGTCATTAGTCCTCCTGATTTATAGCGGTTTTCATTTTGTCGTAGGCAAAATAAAAACTCACAACCTATACTGGGATTGATGTTTTGTTTTCAAATGATTACGCACTCAACGGTGCAACGATTAGTTCACAACTGGGTGTATCCTCATGTTGGTTTGAACAAGAACGAGGCTCCAGCTATGGCGATCGGGCTTTATCATCGACCGATTTCTAAGCTGGAGCTGCTATCACTGCTAGGCTTTTACTGCCTCACGATTTACAGCAATTACCGATCAAACGAACCATAAGAAAAAAATTTAAAAACCTTGCAAAGCAAGGCTTTTAAATTTTTTCTTGGTTTGGGTTTGAGTGCAAAGCGCTGTAACTAACCAGTGCCGATCAACATTCAGAAGACCCATGACAACGTTCCGCATCTATACTGTTTTTAGTATAGGACTTTAAGACATGGCAATTGTGATCGCAGGCGAACGTAGTGGTGTAGGCAAAACCACGGTAACTTTGGCGCTACTAGCAGCATTGAAAGAGCGATCGCAATCTAATAAGTCTTTAGTGCAATCCTTTAAGGTTGGCCCCGATTACATCGATCCGATGTTCCATTCCCACATCACGAGGCTGCCCTGCCGCAATCTCGATCCCGTTTTAACCTCTGAAGCCTATGTGCGATCGTGCTTTGCAAAGTATTCTCGAATTGCTACATATTCCCTGATTGAAGGAGTAATGGGGTTATTCGACGGTGCGACAGGAAAGGATGACACCGCAAGTACTGCCCATATTGCGAGATTACTCAATGTACCAGTAGTTTTAATCCTCAATTGCGCCAGTACCTCGCGATCCATTGCCGCGATCGCTCACGGGTATCGCACCTTCGATCCGCGCATTCAGATTGCAGGTGTAGTTCTCAATCGTGTAGGTAGCGATCGCCATCTAGAACTTTTAACCCAAGCTCTTGAGCCTTTAAATCTCCCAATTCTTGGCGTTCTCCGCCGTCAAGATAATATCGTTATCCCCGATCGCCATTTAGGACTCATCCCCACCGCCGAAATGTCCAATCTTGATAGCATTATCGATCGCTTGTCATATCTAGGAAAAACTTGCTTTGATTGGGAGAAGTTATTGCCATTGATGGAGAACCCTCACCCCCCAACCCCTTCTCCCGCAGGAAAGGGGGAGCAATTCTTACTCCTCTCTCCCGCAGGGAGAGGGGTTGGGGATGAGGTCAAAATTCGTATTGCGATTGCCCAAGATCGCGCCTTCAGTTTTTACTATGCTGACAACCTCGATTTATTTGCAGAAATGGGGGCAGAACTAGTCCCTTGGAGTCCGATTTGCGATCGCGAATTACCAGCAAACATTCAAGGCTTATACTTTGGCGGTGGCTTCCCAGAAGTATTTGCTGCGGAATTAGCTGAAAATAAAACCGCTAGAGAATCTGTACATAATGCGATTACATCAGGAATCCCCACCTATGCTGAATGTGGTGGCTTAATGTATCTATGCGATCGCATTGTTGATTTTGAAGACAAATCCTTTCCAATGGTAAATATTTTCCCAACTGGGGCAAAAATGGGCAAGCGCTTAACACTTGGATATCGACAAGCGATCGCTTTGCAAGATAGTCCTTTAGTAAACAAAGGCGATCGGGTTTGGGGACATGAATTTCATCGCTCATCTTTAACAGAAATAGGCGATCGACCTCTATATTCTCTGCAAGGCTATGAATCAAATTTGCAATATCCATCAGAAGGCTGGCAAAAGTATCAAGCTCATGCCTCCTATACACATCTCCACTTCGGTGCACAGACAAATCTCTTACAGAGATTTTTGTCAACGTGCTGCCGCTAATTTAAATTACATCAGCAAAGGTTCGTTCCATTTTCCTAAAATACCAAATACCACTCCATAGCAACAAAAGGACTAATGCTAATGAAAGTAAAAAGCCTGGTATGTAAAGAATAGTCTGTCCTCCGAGAATAGCCCATCGGAAACCATCAATTACTCCAACCATCGGATTTATTGAATAGAGCAATCGCCACCGTTCTGGAACAATACTGCTACTAAAACCTACAGGGGAAATATACAAACCAAACTGGATAATAAAAGGTACTACAAATCGAAAATCTCGATATTGAACTGTTAGGGCTGCTAGCCAAAGCCCTACTCCCATTGAAGCTGCACAGGAGATCAAAATAAAAATCGGTAATGTCAAAATGCGCCAATCGGGAATAAAGTTATACCAAATCATTAACCCTAACAGAATCATTCCTGAAATAAGGAAGTCTACAAAGCAAACGATTACTGCACTGGTTGGCACAATCAATCGTGGGAAATACACCTTAGAAATTAGATTCGCATTGCCGATTAAGCTACCACTGCACTCACTCAAGGCATTAGAAAAAAATTGCCAAGGCAACATACCTGCAAATACAAGAATTGGATAAGGCACTCCTTGCGAAGGTAACTTGGCTAGTTGCCCAAAGACCACCGTAAAAACAATCATCGTCAAGAAAGGTCTAATCAGCGCCCAAGCAATACCAATAGCTGTTTGTTTATAGCGAACCAAAATATCGCGCCAAGCCAAGAAATAAAACAGTTCACGATACCGCCATAAATCTTTCCAATATTGGCTCTCTGTCCTACCAGCCTCGATTATTAGTTCTTTTTGTGAAGAGGTATTTGGAGTACCCATAAAATTTCAATCTATCAACTATTGGGTAATTTAGGGGATAGGCGGTGCTTCACGCCACCTATCCATATCTCTAGATCGCGTTTTAGAAGTCTGTTTGCACAGAAGAATTCTGCATCTGATGATATTTCCACAATGCTCCTTTTCTCTCAATTAATTCTTGATATGAACCTTGCTCAACGATTTGTCCTTTTTCGAGAACTACTACTTTATCGGCACGAACTATCGTCGAAAGACGATGGGCGATCGCAATCACAGTACATCCTTTAGATAGCTGATCGAGTGACTCTTGAATTAGGCGCTCTGTAACTGAATCAAGCGCACTTGTTGCTTCATCTAAAATCAAAATATCAGGTTTACGAAGTAAAGCACGCGCGATCGCAATTCTTTGACATTGACCACCTGACAAGCGCACGCCGCGATCGCCAAGCACAGTATCAAAACCTTTTGGCATATCTAAAATAAATTCGAGAGCATTGGCTTGCTGAGCCACCTCGAACAACATATCTTCAGAAATATTTTCTATCCCATAGGCAATGTTATAGCGTACAGAAGCATTAAAAATAAATGTGTTTTGGCTGACAATCGCCATCTTGCTCCTCAAGGAACTAATCCTAAGCTCCTTCAAATCAACTCCATCAATAAAAATAACTCCATGAGTAGGATCGTATAGTCTTGGCACTAGATCAGCTAGGGTCGTTTTACCAGCTCCAGAAGTACCTACTAAAGCAGTAGTTTGCCCCCGCTTAATTGACAGATTAATGTCATGCAATACAGGCTTATCCAGTACATCATAACTAAAGTCAACAGCAAAGAAATCAATCGAATTCTTGAGACCAGTAAACTCTAAATCACCATCTTTGAGATAAACTTTATCCTCTGTACTTAAAACCTCTTTAATCTTGGCAATGGAACCTCCATAGCTTCCTATTTCAACTCTTAATCCATTTACCTGTTCAACTAAAGGCATCATCCTAAATAGAATAAACATAAATGTCAGAAGCGAAGCTGGTTGCAACTGACCATTTACCACAAAGATGTTATAAGCAGTAACAATCACACAAATTAAAATCGTTGTGGAAATTGCTTCAGCTAGTGGACGTATAAGATCGACTGCTTTATTCAGTTTAAATAAAGCTTTTTTAACTTTTTCAGAAATGTTATAGAAGCGAGTTCTCTCAAAATCTTGGGTAGGAGATGTCTGAATTGTTCGCATTGCGCTGATTAATTCAATACCCGTAGATGTAAAATCAGCACCAGCCTGTGAAACTGGGAAACTTGCTTCTCTTACCCTTACCACAAAGCTAGATATCATTACAGAAAGCATTCCAAAAAGTACTAGAGATGCAATTGATAGCTGCCAAGATATCAAAAACATGGCAATGATATAAACAATTAGAGTCGATCCTCTAATGGCAAAGGCTGAAGCAGCACCAAATCCTCTTTGAATAGTAGCAATCTCGCTATTTAGGGAGTTTACTAAATCTCCAGATCTGCTCTGGGAATAATAACCTAGACTGAGACTGATTAACTGCTCAAACATGGATTTCCGCATTCGGTCAGCAAAGGATGCATCGGTTAGTTTGGCGTAAACTGGTCCTAAATAGGCAAACGATGATCTCAACCAAGCTAAAAGGACAACTAGAAATCCAAGGCGAGAAAGGCGATCGCTTATGCTAGATTGTGAGCCAAATATCCATAAATTTAGCCAATCAAATCCCAAATTGATAGATTTTTTTTCAGGGCTAGTTAAAACCTGTAGGAATGCATTGATTACAGCTAGTGCTGCGCCTTCAAAAACTGCCCCTAAAAATGAGAATATAACCGCAAGAACGGCTATACCCCAAAAATACTTAAACTCTCGCAGAAAAACATAATTTTCTTGCCAAAAGGAAGTAACCTTAATTAGGCTTAGAAAAGACTTGAAGACTTTCTGCATATGATATTACTCAAGAAAAATAAATTCCTAAAACTGGCGTAAGAAACGCAAGTCACTCGTAAATAGACGGCGAATGTCATCTATTTTATGTAAAACCATGGCAACTCGATCTACTCCAAATCCCCAAGCAAAACCTGTGACTAATTCGGGGTCATAGCCAACAGCTTTGAATACATTAGGATCGACCATACCACAGCCACCAAGTTCCAGCCATCTGCCATTCCACATGACATCGACTTCGGCAGATGGCTCGGTAAATGGGAAATAGCTAGGTCTGAATCGAATTGGACATTCGCCCAGAAGCTCTTCAACAAAAGTTTTGACTGTTCCCTTTAGATCTCCGAAGGTTAGTCCTTCCTCAACTGCTAAAAGTTCAATCTGATGAAAAATTGGTGAATGAGTGGCATCAATATCATCTTTGCGATAAACTCGTCCAGGGCAAGCAATTCTCAATGGTGGTTCATTTTCTTCCATATAGCGAATTTGCACTGAAGAAGTCTGCGATCGCAATAGCTTTCCATCACTGAGATACAAGGTATCAGCCATATCGCGAGCAGGATGATCTGCTGGAGTATTCAGAGCCTCAAAGTTGTAATAATCGGTTTCAATCTCAGGTCCTTGGGCAACTGTGAACCCCATTCCTACTAATATATCCAGCATCCGATCGATCGTGCTTTGGATGGGATGCATTCTGCCTTGGAGCGATCGCAATATTCCAGGCATCGTCACGTCGAGGGTTTCTAACTCTAAACGCTTAGCAATTACTGCTTGCTGAATTGATGCTTTACGATCTTCTAGTTGATTTTGTAGTGTCTGTTTAACCTGATTGGCGATCGCGCCGACTTGAGGTCGTTCTTCCGCCGATAATTTCCCCATCACACCGAGGATTTGAGAAAGAGTACCCTTCTTACCCAAGTACTCGACCCTTAGCTGCTCCAATTCTTCAGGAGTTTGCACATCTCCAACCGATTTTGTTGCTAGTTCTGCCAGAGATTGCAATTGAGCTGTTAGGCTCTCTAAGTCCGTTGCCATCAACGCTTTCCGTTTATTTATGAAGAGTTTTTCTGTCCTAACTTTAGCATCTAAAAGCCAAAATAACAAAAGCCTCGCTACGCGAGGCTTTTGTTATTTTAATTGACAAGTCTATCTTTTAGCGCTGGCTAAGAAAGACATCGGATCGATCGCGTTGCCACCATTTGGGCGAATCTCAAAGTGAAGGTGGGGACCAGTACTAAATCCAGTACTACCCATCGCGGCGATCGACTGACCCTGTTCAACGCTCTGACCTTCCTTTACGAAGATCTCGTTGAGGTGACCATAACGAGTGATAGTGCCGTCAGGATGACGAATATCAATCATGTTGCCATAACCGCCATCGCTCCAGCCTGCATAGTCCACAACACCTGTGGCAGCAGCTAAAACTGGTGTGCCAATTGGAGCAGCAATATCAATACCTGCGTGAAGTCTTCCCCAACGCCAACCAAACCCAGAACTTATAACACCATCGGCTGGCCAAATAAAGCCTTTTGATAGACCATAATCTTGAACATCTGGTAGATAAGCACTAGCAGTTAGCTGTGGTAACTGCGGCGAAACTCCTGAACGATCTTCAGGATTTGCGATCGCGCTACGACCATTATCAAAGCTTCGATCTGGGTTGGGAGAAACATTTAAGTTAGCAGCAGCAATTCTTGTTGACTCTAATTTGCGAGCTTCTTCAGCTTTACGAGCAGCTTCTTTAATCTCGGCATCTCGAACCTTAGCATTCAGTTGATCAACCTCGGACTCTAAGCGCTTAACTTCTAAAGACGTCATTCTTGACTCAGGATCGGGTAATAAAGCCACTTGACTTGGCTTGTCGCTTGTTGGAGCTGGTTGCTCCACAGATTCTGAAGAAGGAACTTTAGGTGCGAGGTTAGTCGCTAGTCTTGCAGGTATCTGCACATTTGGCTCAGATGCGGGTTGAGCAATTGCAAATGCGGGGAGGGAGCTTGTATTGCTGCTCTGATCGATCGCCTGACTTGAAGGAATACTAGGAGCAGATATTGCTGAAAGCTTTACGCTTGGCTCAGCAGCTACAGGCTGACTTTGCAGTTCCGAAGGATTGTTCCGCAAGCCTACACGTTGCTCGGATACTAAAGAGGCAGGAATCTGAGGTATAGATAAAGCTGTAGCTATTCTGGAAGAAAGCTGTACCTTCGGCTCGACCACAGGCTGCTGAGAAGAATTAGCTTCAAGTGGAATTGAACGAGTTGCACTAAATTGCTCGGACGCTATCGTTGAAGGAATTGATGGTGTAGCGATCGATCTAGGTGGCAAATTTAGTGCAGTTGAAGGTGATAAAGGATTTTTCTTCACATTACTACCACCTATTTCACTGAATAGTTGATCGGGGGAGAATGGGAATAGAGCAACTGCAACCTTAATAGCAGGTTCGCCCGCTACGGGCAAACTTGGTTGAACAGCAGCAGCCTTTGCCTGCAAACTAGCTGATTCTTCTTGTGCGGGGGAATTTGGCAAATTTGTATTTATACCATTACCACTTAGCTCCATCAACCCATCCCAAGGAGATACACGGTTAGCAGCGGCTGCAATTTTTGTTCCCGAAGAACTTGATACAACCATAGGCGTTGCCGCAACTACACGTACTTGTCCGACTTCTTTAGGAGATGGAGAAACTAAAAGTGTGTTGCTAATCGCATTATTACTATTAGGTGATGACAAATCGCCTAATGGTGATGGCACTTGCTTACTAGGCTTCTCATTGTAAGACGCAATTGTCTGGAATGTCGGTAAACTGCGATCTTGAGGGAGCTTTAACTCTTGGTTAAGTTCCAACCACTGAGGATTTTCTAACTTATTTGCCTCAATAATTGCCTTTTGGGCAATGCCATAGCGTCGAGCAATTGTTTCAATAGTGTCACCATTCTGCACTCGATAAGAAACATATTTAGGCTGCTTAGCAATCGCATTTTCAGCAACATTGGACTTGGAATCGGCTCTAGCTAGAGTAGCGGTAGCTTTCTTGCCTTCCAATTCTTGCAAACGCTGTATTAGACGTTCTTTTTCAGCAAGCAGTTGTTTTTTGACATGCCCCTCTTTTACCTGCATTAATGTGGCAACATTGCCTGGGATGACAAGAGGTTGATCGATTGCCAAGAAATCTCCAGAAGTCAGAGATGTATACTTGATAATTTCACTCTTGGGAACGCTGTAATAGTCAGAAATAGCTTCGAGTGTATCCCCTGGCTTAACCTTGTGAACTATACCGTTCACAGGCGGAATCATCAACTTCATTCCAGGCTGTAGATCGGTACTAGCACTTATGTTATTCGATGCAGCGATCGCTGCCGCATCCACTTGATAAACTTGAGTTAGCTTCCATAAAGTTTCATCTTCACGAACTTCATGAACCGTTACACCCTGCGCGGTATCCCATGTACCTGATGCGATCGCAGTACGAGCCATTTCGTATTTGCGATCTTGGTTTTGTGCCATTACATCGGTCAAAGTACGAGATGATGCTGCGACAGGAGTAACTTTGAGATTGTTATTTGCTGATTGCTGACTTACCAATACCCCCACGGTTCCTGCCGATAGGGCAAAGCCTAACACAGCAAGGGAACGACGTACCTTCAAAGAGGATACCTTTTCGCCCAATGTCAGGGAAACATTGGTTGTCAGATCCTCGTCTTTGGAAGATATCTTTTTCAAAAAACTGCCTCCTCTTAAACTAGCTCCGCTCCTTTTAAATCAAGTGTGAGAACGAGACGAACTGTACAGGTGAACGTTACATAAAAACGGTAAACCACCAATTCGACAAGGAGCAATTACAAGTTCTAAGTTACCCTGATCTTTTCCCTAAAACAAGTTCACAGTGGACAGAAAAAAAAGTGTTTTTGTGCATGTAAACCTATTAACTTGCTTAGTGCACACATGTATACTTTTTGTCAACGCCTGATTTGGTAAATTAACCTTGCAAAATCTTTAAAAATGCGGTTTTAACAAATATACTCCAAAAGATAGTTTTTAATCAAAAGATGGATCTCTAGTAAATGAGGTTTGCGAGTCTACGAGGCTATTTTGCTCTCTTAGCAACGTTATGGTAATTTTGATTTCCGCTAATGGTATCAGACGCTAAGGCGATTTTTAGATAGGCGTTCTTCTTATTGCTCTATTTTACGCGAATTTACTAAGCCTTACTTTAAAATACATAACTTATAACTATGTAATCTTTTTTTAACAATTCGCATCAAAAAATTATAAATTTTCTAATTTCCAATCCCAAAGCTTTTGCCTATTTACAAGAACAGGATTTAGATACACCATTGCCAAAATTTAGAGCGCGCATTTTATCTTTATTTCACTAGGTCTGTTCAAAATAGTTTTTGATAGACGGCATCCTTAAAAAAACAAATTTTTTTCTTAATCACTAGAATTCCTACAAGTAGGTATACATCATTACATTAGGTACACCAATAGCTTAAGATTACTTTAAAAAATGAAATGACAATTAAAGATAGTAGCTTTCAGCATAACTAAGGTATACAACCATCTATCCCCATATAAATACCTATTATAAAGGATAAAAATTTCACTTACTTTATTTGCTTTAGGATACGCGTCATTACTTGCCTTTCCATCCCAAAGCAATCTCTATTGGCTAATTTTAAAGACTTTTTAGGAAAAGAAGATCTATGAGCATTGGATATCTCGCGCTGGTCTTACACGCTCACCTGCCTTTCGTGCGCCACCCTGAAAGTGACTATGTACTTGAAGAAGAATGGCTGTATGAGGCGATCACCGAGACTTACATTCCCCTGATCAAAGTCTATGAGGGACTCAGGCGAGATGGCATTAACTTCAAAATCACCATGAGCATGACACCGCCATTGGTGTCCATGTTACGCGATCCGCTATTGCAAGAACGTTACGACAAGCATCTTACCCAATTACAGCAACTGGTTGAGCTTGAGATAATTCGCAATGAACACAATGGTCATCTCAAGTATCTAGCTGAGTACTATGTCAAAGAATTCGCGGAAACTCGCGAAATTTGGGAAAAATATGGCGGAGATCTCATAACTGCATTTAAGCAGTTTCAAGATACGAACAATCTTGAAATTATTACCTGTGGAGCAACTCACGGTTATTTGCCTCTGATGAAAATGTACCCAGAAGCAGTATGGGCACAACTAGAAGTGGCAGTGGAACATTACACTCAAGAGTTTGGGCGTGCTCCAAATGGGATCTGGCTGCCTGAATGTGCTTATTACGACGGCTTGGAGCGATTACTTGCTGATGTGGGGTTGCGCTATTTTCTCACTGATGGACATGGAATTTTATATGGTCAACCTCGTCCAAGATTTGGCACATATGCACCTGTCTTTACGGAAACAGGCGTAGCTGCTTTTGCTCGCGATCATGAGTCATCACAGCAGGTCTGGTCATCGAAGGTGGGCTATCCAGGAGATCCTGTTTATCGTGAGTTTTATAAGGATTTAGGATGGGAGGCTGACTATGAGTATATCAAGCCGTTTATAATGCCTAATGGTCAGCGTAAAAATACAGGCATCAAATATCACCGTATTACAGGGCGGGATTTCGGCTTAGATGCCAAGCAACTTTACGATCCATATTGGGCTAAAGAAAAGGCTGCCGAAAATGCTACTAACTTCATGCAAAATCGTGAAAGTCAGGTTAGATATCTCCACGACATGATGGGTCGTCCTCCTCTTGTGGTGTCTCCCTATGATGCGGAATTATTTGGTCACTGGTGGTATGAAGGACCTTGGTTTATTGATTTTCTGATTCGCAAGTCCCATTACGATCAAACTACCTATGAGATGACTCATCTTGCCGACTATCTGCGCGGTAATCCTACTCAACAGGTATCCCGTCCCGCCCAATCGAGTTGGGGCTATAAAGGATTCCATGAATATTGGCTAAATGAGACGAATGCTTGGGTTTATCAGCATTTACATAAAGGGGCAGAACGGATGATTCATTTGTCTTACCGTGAGCCTGTAGATGAGTTAGAGTGGCGGGCGCTCAATCAAGCCGCAAGAGAGTTACTCTTAGCACAGTCTTCTGACTGGGCGTTTATTATGCGAACTGGTACGATGGTTCCCTATGCGATTAGGCGGACACGATCGCATTTAATGCGGTTGGAGAAACTGTTTGAGGATATTGAGGCGGGTAAGATTGACGCTGGTTGGTTAGAAAAAGTGGAGTATATGGATAATATATTTCCTGATATTAATTACAGGACTTATCGACCACTTACTGCTGGTTAATTTTTAGAAACACGCAGTAACAAAAAAAGCGATGCAAAGCATCGCTTTTTTTAGAGTCTTTTAACTTAGAGATTATGGCGATCGCTGTATACCAAGGACATTTCCTTTACATTTATTTAACAAATAATTAGTAACATACACTACCGTTTAGAAAATTATATGTTATGGTAATTCAATATAAACAATGTGCAATTTAAAGGAAGTTAACTATGAATATTGGAAATATTGGTCAAAGAAAAGCTGAAGCAGCGGCAAATCATAAAGCAAATCTATCAGCCTCTGTTAAGCGTCGTATGGAAGTTGCGCGCTCTAATAATGACACTAATTTGTTGAATGTCCTTGAACAAGAAATGAAGCAACTGGGATTAAACTAAGATATTTCTGTCAGTAAAAAAAATAGAGGAGTGTGCATAGCACACTCCTCTATTTTTTTATGCATTGGGATATTTTATTTAGCCAGCACCACCAAAAACTTCAATGTTTTCAAATAGGCAGACTGGGGAAGCATGTCCCACTCGAATTACTTGATTAGGCTCACCTTTGCCACAAAAGGGAGATCCAAATGCTTCGACTGTGTGGCGATCGCCTACCTTGGCTAGACTTCTCCAAAACTGATTAGTGATTCCACGATAGTTAGGATTGCGGAGAGTCTTGGTTAATTTGCCATTTTCGATGAGTTTGGCGTATTCACAGCCAAATTGAAACTTATTACGGTAGTCATCGATTGACCATGAACGATTTGATTCCATATATACGCCACGTTCGATATTTGCGATCGTAGATGCAAAGGAATGTTCTCCAGCTTCAAGATTAATATTTGCCATGCGATCTATTGCTGGTCGATTCCACGAAGTAGCTCTTGCATTTGCGACTCCATTAATGCCCGATCTTGTTTGACTTTCTAAACTTCCTAAACCTCTTAAGAGCTTACCTTCTTTAATTAAATATTCTTTAGTAGCAGGAATACCTGCATCATCAAAGCCATAACTTGCAAATTCACCAGCTCTAGTTGGATCGAAGGTGACATTCATGAGGGCAGAGCCATACTGCATTGTGCCAAAATCTTCGAGTTTGACAAAGCTTCCGCCTGCATAATTGCGTTCGTCACCTAAAATACGATCTATTTCTAGGGGATGTCCGATGCTTTCATGGATTTGCAGCAACATTTGATCGGGAGCCAAGACTAGTGCTGTAGTTTCTGTGGGGCATTCATCGGCAGATAGTAGTTCGACGGCTTGTTCGCCAA